>JAASSE010000102.1 GCA_021768055.1 Gammaproteobacteria bacterium
CTACGCGGATACTGCACTGGGTCACCGGTAGCGCTATTGCACAGACTTGGCGGTCGGGGGATGATAAAACAGCTGTTCAGACCACTCGACAATATAAAAAGAGGTGTAAACAATGATCAAGCTATTATTGCATGACGAGCAACTGGCAAAACTGGTTTTGCGTCTCACCGTAGGTGTGCTCTTGCTGTTTCATGGGGTCGCCAAAATCATGAACCCGGGATCGGTAGATCATATTGGTGGCATGTTGTCAGGCGCGGGTCTGCCGTCCGTGCTGGCTTACGGGGTCTATATTGGCGAGGTTATTGCACCATTGATGATCATCGTGGGTGTTTATTGCCGCTACGGTGCGATACTTATCATTGTCAACATGGTGTTTGCAATTTTACTGGTGCACACCGGTGACCTTTTTGCATTGACAGAGCATGGTGGCTATAGGCTGGAACTGCAGTTTCTCTACCTGTTTGGCGCAGCATCGATTATGTTGATGGGTAGCGGCCGATTGGCAGCCAAGCCGGATTGAGCAGATTCTTCAGGTGACAAATACACACGAGCCAGTAACGTGTGTTTACTAACCTGTTCGAGCACGGCGTTTGTTTTTGTATGGCTGTTGTGCCTTATAGTGCCGCGTCAATCAAGCATATAAACAATTAAATTAAAATACAAGCATTATATTTTCACTTGCAGGAGTGAAGTTTTGTAATCGATAAACTATGATTGCTTTAGTTAATAACTAAGGAGGAATGAAAGATTTCATAACAATAACGTAATTACTGTTTGATAGATTAAAACGGATATTAGTGTTGTGTTGAATCGCATAATCATTAATATCAAAGTTTCTACAACGCTTTTGAGGTATTTATATGTCGAGAAAGAATGGTAGGCAGAAGAAGAACAAACATAATAATTATAATATTGACTACCTGGCAGGAGATGCTGTTGTAATAGACCTTCAAAGAAACACCCCCCAAAATCATTTTCAAGCAAAACATCAATCAACACCCAGGCCGATCACGGCAAAAAATGAATCCCAGGGCCAGTTCATGGCCGCGATCAAAACCAACACGCTAATCTTCGGGCTCGGGCCGGCAGGCACCGGTAAGAGCTATTGTACGGCTGCAATGGCCGCAGAAGCATTAATGGCGGATGAAATTGATCGTATTATTTTTACGCGCCCTGCAATCGAAACTGGCAAGAGCATGGGATTTTTACCCGGCAAGCTTGAAGACAAGTTTGATCCTTACTTCAGTGCGTTCAAGTCCTGTCTGATCAGTAACGCGGGCAAGGGCGTAATCGAATGTGCCGTGAAAAACGGCAATATAGTTGTCGAGCCGCTGGCATACATGCGTGGCAAAACGTTTAATCGTTGTTTTGTGGTGCTCGATGAAGCGCAAAACTGTTCGCCGGAAGAGATGAAGATGTTCATGACGCGTATTGGCAAATACTCGACAGTTGTTATCAACGGGGATCTTACTCAGTCGGATATTGATACTTATTCAGGACTGAATGATGCTATCAATCGCGTAAATGATGTTGCTGGCGTGCACATTCACGAATTCACGTATGGCGACATTGTAAGAAGTGACATCGTCAAGGACATTATCATGAGATACGAGGACCCGAACCCGGTAGGACATGGTTTCAGGCGCGGGTATTGATGTGCTGATCAAGGTCCATGCATCCGGTAATAGCAGGCGAGGGCGTCAGCAAGATACTGTTTTAATATCATAGGCGTTTATCCGTTTCACGGACGCGAACTATGGATGATACCCAGGGCGTGCACCATGTCGGGTTGACCGTGTCCGACCTCGCAGCCAGCACGGCGTTTTTTACCGACCTGCTCGGCTGGGACCGGGTTGGTGGTGATCCGGATTACCCTGCAAACTTTGTTTCCGACGGCACCGTCATGGTTACACTATGGCAGGCGCAACCGCCAATAGCCCCCGTCCCGTTTGATAAAAACCATAATATCGGCCTGCACCATCTGGCGATCAGGGTACGCGACCTGGAAACGCTGGAAACACTCCATCAAAAACTGCAAGTGGCCGACAATGTCAGCATCGAGTTCCCGCCTGAAGCCTTGCGGGAAGGGCCCACCATGCACATGATGTGCCTTGAACCGAGCGGTATCCGCATCGAATTCATCGTACCCGCCTGAGTATTGATCCAGGTCATCCTGTGTCATGCTGTGCTGGTGATACTGTTTTTTTATACCCGAAATATGTATGGTATTGAATGTTAAGGTATAAAACGGGTCATAAATTGAATCCGTAATTCATACATTACTGGAATAGAAGGTGGTGCCGATGGATGCTGGTAAAGAAAGTCGTACCGAAGAGCCTGCTGCCGACAGCAGGGCTGAAGCTGCAAATGACCGTGAAGCAGGGCAGGAAGCGTTAAACCACCTAAAGAAACGTAGCAGGACTCCGTTGTTCCACTCAAGAGTCACCTGGCTGGACCGCTGGCTGGCGAAGAAAATGATGGCGGGGGTAGGTAACCCGGAATGCGTGCTCAGGTTGTGGAACGGCGAAGAAATAACCGAACCGATCGAAGATCCTGTCGCGGTTATCGTGTATTGCAACCGCAAGGCCATTTTGAAAACCATCATCAATCCGGAACTGTACTGGGGAGACCTGTACTGCAACGGTGAGCTTGAATTTGAAGGCGATCTGTCCGAATTCATGCAAACCATCTATCGCAATCTTTTCATGAAAGGCAAGAAAAGCCTGTTGCGCAGGTTCATCGAATGGCTGGGCCACAGGCGTATCGCCAATTCACATGCCAAAGCCGTGGAAAACATCCACCAGCATTACGATATCGGCAACGATTTCTACAAAATGTGGCTGGACAAGGATGAAATGCAGTATACCTGTGCCTATTATCCGAGACCGGACATGAGCCTGGAACAGGCGCAGATTGAGAAGATGCACCATGTTTGCCGCAAGCTGCAGCTTAAGCCCGGTGACAGTGTGGTCGAGGCCGGTTGCGGCTGGGGCGGTCTCGCACGTTTCATGGCCAGGCACTACGGCGTCAATGTTACGGCCTATAACATCTCAACAGAACAGGTAATCTATGCACGGCGGCGGGCAGTCGCTGAAGGCCTGTCTGACCAAGTTAAATACATACTCGATGACTACCGCAACATAGCCGGGGAGTATGACGTGTTCGTATCGGTCGGCATGCTGGAACATGTCGGCAAACGCGATTACCCGACCCTGGGTAAAGTGATTGACAGGTGTTTGAAAAGCGGTGGCCGTGGTTTGATACATACGATCGGGCGTAACCGGCCTGGTCCGATGAACGCATGGATAGAACGCCGGATATTCCCGGGGGCTTATCCACCAAGCCTGAGTGAAATGATGACCATATTCGAACCGAACAGGTTGTCCATACTCGATGTTGAAAATCTGCGCCTGCATTATTCGAAAACATTGCAGCACTGGCTTGAACGTTTCGAGGCGCACAGGGATGAAGTCGAGAAAATGATGGATGCAGAATTTGTTAAAGCCTGGCGTTTGTACCTGTCGGGTTCCATCGCTGCGTTCAATGTCGGCCAATTGCAACTGTTCCAGGTTGTGTTCGCACGAAGCAGTAACAACGACCTGCCGTGGTCGCGCGCGCACCTGTACCCAAGCAAGGTCAACCTCACCATAGTGCAGGACGAAGCCGGGCGTGATTGACATACTGATTGTCGGCGGTGGGCCAGCAGGCTCGACCCTGGCATGGGCCTTGCGGGATTCGGGGCTGACTATAACCGTTATGGACAAGCAGACATTCCCGCGGCAAAAGGTATGTGCCGGCTGGGTCACCCCGGCGGTAATGGATGAACTGCAGATAGACCTGGATGAGTATGCTGATGGCAGGGTACTGCAGCCGATCACCGGTTTCCGCATCGGCCTGATCGGGCAGAAACTGGTGCACTCGTATTATCCTGGCAAGCCGGTCAGCTACGGTATCCGCCGCATCGAGTTCGATGACTATTTGCTACAACGCAGTAGCGCGAGCTTGCTGACCGGCCAGGCATTCAGCAACATGCAGCGTATTGAGGATGGTTGGCGGGTCAACGATGCTGTCGAAGCCAGGCTGGTTGTAGGCGCAGGCGGGCATTTCTGTCCGGTGGCCCGTACCATCGGCGCGAAAGGCGTCAGCGAACGGGCCGTTGCTGCACAGGAGGTCGAATTCAAAATGAACGCAGCGCAGAAAGCCGCATGCCGCATTGAACAGGAAGTGCCCGAATTGTTCTTTACCCCGGATCTAAAGGGATACGGCTGGGTATTTCGTAAAGGTGATTACCTCAACATCGGCCTGGGTCGTGAGGACAGACACAGGCTTGCTGCGCATGTACAGGACTTTGTTCAGTACCTTAAAACGCTGGGCAAGATACCTGAAGACACCCCGGATGAATTCAATGGGCATGCCTATCTGCTGTACCCGCATGCGATGCGGACCGTGGTCGATGATCGCGTGATGTTGATCGGGGATGCCGCAGGCCTGGCCTATGCCCAAAGCGGAGAGGGTATACGCCCTGCAGTCGAGTCGGCATTGCTCGCTGCCGATGTGCTGCGCACCGCTGACGGAGATTATTCGCGTGTCCAACTGCAGATATATCACGACAAGCTGGAGCAACGCTTTGGCAAACGCATGCCCGGTCCTGACATGCTGGAATGGATTCCCATGGGCATCAAGCAGCCAGTGGCTGCACAGTTGATGAAAACCGACTGGTTTACCAAAAAGGTCGTGACCGAACGCTGGTTCCTGCACTCGCATCAGGCGCCACTGGCCACCAGTACACATTGAGCAGCGGTGCTGTTACAGATACTGTTTCGACAGTACCGCAATCCATACGATTAAGGTAATCAGCAGCGAGATCAACACCGCCGCTGAACCCATATCCTTGGCGCGGCCCGCCAGTGTGTGAGGTTCGTCACCGATACGGTCAACCACCGATTCAATGCCGGAATTCAGTAACTCAATCACGAGAACGAAAAGCACGCTCACAACCAGCATCGCCTTGTCCACGACAGTTTCGCCGAGATAAATACCGAGAGGTATGAGTACAATCGCCAGCCAGACTTCCTGCCTGAACGCGGACTCATGCTTGTACGCGGCCTTCAATCCCAGCCACGAGTAGCCGGCTGCATTGATTATTCTTGTTATGCCGGTTGCGCCGGTTTTTCCCATAGCTTTACTCGCTTAGCTGATATGAATCTGTTCCATAAAATAGCACAGGCAATCCTGGCGCACGGCTCTTTCATTGACGGTGTACATGGAAAGTGTGGCATCTTTTTTCAGTATCAATTTTAAATCCTGAATATCGAAATATTCAGCAGTGACGTCTTCACTGCTTTCATTGGTTACAACGAGATGTGGTTCGCTGCCTGATTTCAGGTTCGCGAATTCTGACCCAACCTTGAGTTTTTCAAAATTCTTTGATTCGAGCTCATGTTTTAACTGGATGTCGCC
>JAASSE010000103.1 GCA_021768055.1 Gammaproteobacteria bacterium
ACGTGGAAGCATCGATCAACACTTTTGAATACGACAGCTTCCTGAACGGCACTGACTACCGCCTGGTGTTCAAAGGCAAGGATTACCCGCTCACTGTCGACAGCATACTGCCGGTGCTCGATAAAAATTTTCGCACACACAATGCACGACTCAGTTTCTCTGTTGAAGCAGCGCCGACTGGCAGCCACGGCGAGCTCAGGTGGCGTGATACAAAACTTGCCCTGCCGTCACACCTGGTAGTGGTGCGCAACGGTGAGGCAGGCGTGCTCACCGCGAATAGCAACGTGGTCAACTTTGCACCTGTTGACAAATACATTGAAGGCCACCCTGCATTCATCGATCTGCAAGCCGATACAAGAATTATTACCACCGGCCGCCACGGCCTGAAGCACGGCGACAAAATCAATCTGGCGCCGTAACCACTGGCCTGATTCATGTACAGAATCTTTCTGCGAAACCACGTACTGGCCAACCTGACGTTTTTGCTGGTGCTGGTGCTGGGCACGCTGACCTATATATTTCTGCCGCGCGAACAGGACCCGGCGGTCAACTTCAACTGGATCGTGATCACCACGCTGTTGCCGGGTGCCGCCGCGATCGATGTTGAAAAACGTGTCACCGATCCACTGGAAGAAGTTCTGCGCAAGGTACCGGACACACGTTTCGTTTCCAGCACCAGCCGTGAAGGTACGTCCAGCATCCTGGTACGCTTCAATGAAATCAGCGAGCGCGTGTTCGACAAGCGCGTCACCGACCTGCGCCGCGAAATCCAGAACAAGTCCGATGAACTGCCTGACGAGGCGATCGACCCGCTGATTCTCGAGATCACCTCCGGCAACGCCTACCCCACCGCTTCGATCGTTATCACCTCGGCCGCATCGGATGAAAACCTGCGCCTGCATGCCGAACGCATCAAGAAAGACATCGAACAGCTCAAGGGCATCGATCGTATTGACAGCACCGCGCTGCACGACCCGGAACTGCAGGTGATGTTTGATCCGGTAAGGCTGCAACACTACGGTATCAAGCCCAACGATATTGCAGACACCGTGCGCAGTTACTACCAGGACACGGCCGCCGGCAGCCTGCTGGTGCATGAAGAAGACTGGTTTGTCCGCCTCACCGGCAGCATCGCCGATCCCGTCTACCTCGCCTCGCTGCCGGTCGTGACTTCACAGGGTAAGGTGCGCCTCGGTGAAATCGCCGAAGTCAGACGCGGACGTGAAAAGGCCGAACGCCTGGTAAGTTTTAACGGCGAACCGGCGGTGATGCTTGCGATTTTCAAAAAATTCAACACCAACACGCTCGAGATTGTTGAGGAGCTGAATGAATACATCGCTGAGCGCAACGCGTTCAGCGATGTCACCGGTACACGCATTACCCTGATCGATGATGCGACCGAGCTGACGAAAAAATCCATCCGCGTGATGCAGAACAATGCATTGCTCGGTTTAACCTTAGTGCTGTTGGTCACCTGGGTTTTTCTCGGTTTTCGTATTGCTGCACTGACCAGCATCGGCATCCCGTTTATTCTTGCCGGCACATTCTGGGCACTGGGCGTGCTCGGCCAGAGTCTTAACGTAATGGTGCTGCTCGGCGCGGTAATCTCGCTGGGTATGCTGGTTGATGATGCCGTGGTCGTGGTCGAATCCATTTACGAACGACTTAACCACGGCGTTGAAAGAATGACCGCCTGTATCGACTCGATCAAGGAAGTGTTCGCACCGGTGACCGCCGCGGTGTTCACCACCATCGCCGCATTTTCACCGCTGATGATGATGACCGGCATCATGGGCCAGTTTCTGAAAGTGGTGCCGCTGGTGGTGACCATCGCGTTACTGATCAGCCTGATCGAAGCCTACTGGATGCTGCCGGCACACGTGCTTGCGATCAAGGCCAGCTTCGAAAAGAAAAGCAATTTGCACACGCTGCGCCGACGCTTTACCCATCAACTGCAGTTGAAATACGTGCGCAGCCTGATCGTGGTAATGCGTTACCCGAAGCGCGCCATCGCTGTCGTGTTACTGACATTCATATTTGCACTCGGCGCCGTACTCGGTGGCATGGTCAAGTTCGATTTCTTCGCCAGCGACCCGATACGCAAGTTTTACGTGAACATCGAAATGCCACCCGGCACGCCGCTGGACAAAACCATGGAGACCACGCTCGCGATCGAGCAGGTCACGCGATCGGTAATTCATGAAAACGAACTGCGCGCGATGGCCAGTTACGCCGGTCAGCTTTTCACCGAAACCGAGGCCTACTTCGGCAACCAGTACGGCCAGCTCATCGTCAGCCTGGTGCCCGATGACAACGGCGAGGTGCGCCATGTCGACGAGGTGCTCGATGTGGTGCGCAACACCGTGAGCGACTACCCGGGACCGTTGAACATCTCGTTCTTCCGCCTTGCCGGCGGCCCACCGGTGGCGAAACCGATCAACATCAAGGTGCGCGGCGATGACCTCGAACAGATTGCCGGGGCCGCGGATGAAATCAAGTCCATCCTGCGCAGCATACCAGCGATCCATGACATCACCGACGATGCCTCCAAGGGACGCAATGAACTCAGCCTGACCTTTGACATGAACGCTGTGCGTGACAGCGGCCTCACGCCGGCGATGCTTTCGCGCAATTTACAGCTGCTGGTCGACGGCGAAATCGTCGCCAGCATGCAGCACAAGGGTGAAGAGGTCGAGGTGCGGGTGAAAGCCGCCGAGGCCGAAATGAATGATATCGACCAGGTGCTGCGCACCCCGATCGCGCTGCCCGCCGGTGGCGCCCGCCCGCTGGGCACGTTCATCAAGCGCAGCGCCGGCCCGGGCCCGGGCAACATCCGCCATTACAACTACCGCCGCACGATCACGGTCGAGGCCGATATCGACAAGGAGCAGATAAACACGGTGGAGGCCAATAACCTGGTCAAGCAGAAGTGGGCCGAGATCGAGCACCGCTATCCGGAAAACGACCTCAACTTCAGCGGCCAGCTCGACGACCTGCAGGAGAGCCTGGACTCGATGATGATCCTGTTCTCCTTCGGCCTGCTGCTGATCTACGCGATCCTCGGCACCCAGTTCAAGAGCTATTTCCAGCCGCTGCTGATCATCTCTACCATGCCGATGGCGTTCACCGGTGTCACCTTCGGGCTGCTGCTCACGGGCAATCCGATCAGCCTGTACACCATTTTCGGCGTGATCGCGCTCACCGGCATCGCGGTGAATGCGGCCATCGTGCTGATCTCCGCGGCCAACGCCCGCCTCAAGGCCGGCATGACCATTACCCACGCCACGCTGTACGCGGCCAGGCGCCGGGTGATCCCGATTATCATCACCACGCTGACCACCATCGCCGGCCTGTCCTCGCTGGCACTGGGCCTCGGAGGCACCTCGCTGATCTGGGGGCCGGTGGCCACGGCCATCGTTTCCGGGCTGGTTTTCTCCAGCATACTGACCCTGTTCGCGATCCCGCTGCTGTACCGCCTGTTCGTCAAAGCCCCGGAGAAATCGTGATACAAAACGGTCAAAAAGGGACTAATATTGGTAGATCAATCAGGCTTGCACAAGACCTCAAATCTATGATAAATAGTCGCGTCCGAAAACAAACACTACACCAGAATGGAGTAATTGATGGCTGAAGCTGCGCCACTTACCGAATACGAATTCAAGCCCTACAAGGCTAAAAAGGGCGAAGAATACATGAGCGAAGGTCAATTGAAGCATTTCGAGGACATCCTCACGTCCTGGAAATCCGAGCTGATGAACGAGGTAGACCGCACCGTTGATCATATGAAGGACGAAGCCGCCAATTTCCCTGATCCGGCTGACCGTGCGAGCCAGGAAGAGGAATTCAGCCTCGAGCTGAGGGCCCGCGACCGCGAACGCAAACTGATCAAGAAGATCGACGAGTCCCTGGATATGCTCAGCAACGGCGACTACGGCTACTGCGACACCTGCGGCGTCGAAATCGGCCTGAAACGCCTGGAGGCGCGCCCCACGGCGACCAAGTGCATAGACTGCAAGAGCCTCGATGAAATCAGGGAAAAGCAGACCCGGGGTAAGTAAGCTTGCCTGAACCGATCGCCTGAAAGCCGAAGCCCGTCTTCGGCTTTTTTTGTTATAGCGCCCAGTTACCGTGAACCAGACCCCCTACATCGGCCGCTTCGCCCCCTCGCCCACCGGTGACCTGCACCTCGGCACCCTGATCGCGGCCGTGGCCAGTTACCTGCAGGCACGCAGCCAGGATGGCCAGTGGCTGCTGCGCATCGAGGATGTCGATACCCTGCGCGAGGTCGAGGGCGCATCCGACAACATATTGAAAATACTGGATTTTTACGGCTTCGAGTGGGAAGGCACGGAGGTATACCAGTCACAGCGCACCGAGCTGTACGAGGAGGCGCTGGAACAGCTCACCCAGGCCGAACTCACCTTCCCCTGCACCTGCTCGCGCAAGCTGCTGCGCCAGACCGCGAACGAGCTCAACGGCATCTACCCCGGCACCTGCCGCAGCCGTGCCTTCCCGTTCCACCACGAGCACGCGATCCGTGCCCGCGTCGATGGCCAGACCATCGCCTTCGAGGATGCGGTGATGGGCAACTATAAACAGCACCTCGCGAACGAATGCGGCGACTTCGTAATCCGGCGCCGCGACGGCCTGTTCGCCTACCAGCTCGCGGTGGTGGTCGACGACGAGCTGCAGGGTGTCACCGAGGTGGTGCGCGGTGCCGACCTGCTCGATTCCACGCCGCGGCAGATTTTCCTACAGCGCGCGCTGGGTTACCGCCAGCCGAACTACCTGCACGTGCCGCTGCTGCTGGAGCCCGACGGGCGCAAGCTCAGCAAGTCCGAGGGCGCGGTCAAGTTGCGGCGCGACAACGCGGCTGTCAACTTGCACGCCGCGCTCGCGCACCTCGGCCAGCAGCCACCGGCAGAACTCGCCCACACGGGCATCGACGACATCTGGCAGTGGGCGCTGGATAACTGGTACATCGCTAAAATACCCCGCCACAACTGAGCCCCGGCCGCTGGAACGCGGCCATTAAAAACTGCTATGCTTTGGCTCCGTTGATTCGAAACGTCATACCAAAAGGAAGCAAGCCATGTCAGAAGTTGCGATCAATTCCGTCCTGATTGAAACCCGCCTGTTTGAACCCGATCAATCCTTTGTCAGCAAGGCGCGCATCAAGGCAGCAGATCTCGAAGCACTGAACAAGCAAGCGGAAGATGACTACACCGGTTTCTGGGCCGAGCAGGCACGCGAACTGATCACCTGGCACAAGCCGTTCAGCAATGTGCTCGACGACAGCAGGGCACCGCACTATCAATGGTTCAACGACGGTGAATTGAACGTCAGCTGGAACTGCATCGACAAGCACCTTGAAAACAATGCAGATAAAACCGCGATCATCTTCGAAGGTGAACAGGGTGACACCCGCCACATCAGTTACCAGCAACTGCACGAT
>JAASSE010000104.1 GCA_021768055.1 Gammaproteobacteria bacterium
AAACATAACAAAGAGCCAGATATTGAGGCTCTGTATGGATTCCACGTGTTGGTACAGTGAAAAATACATGATCACACTGACTAAAAAAGCGGCCAGCTGAGAGAACAGCATGCTGCCATGCAGCATGCGGATTTCTTCGACTTTTATCCGCTGCTCCGTGGTGTCGCTGGATAGGAGCTTGACTGAATCAACAAGTGAGGACGCGTTGCCGAGGAGTTCTTTATGAAAATCATTCATGCCTGACGAGAATATGTCATGAACCGGGGTGAGTCAAAAAGATAACAAGAATTAGTTTCAGGAGTACTGGCTGCGCAGGGCGTAATCAAAACGCGTCACAGGTTGTGAGCCTGTGAATACCTTGCCATTACCGGTATCGAGTCCGAGTGAGGCCTGGATCAGAATGCCATCGATACCAGAATATTCGACCAGGTTTTTCATCAGTTCTGAAAATACAGCCTGATTCACCGGCAGTGTAATCGATGCCTGTATGCCTGATTCAGAGGCGCTGCTTTCGCAGTGACCCAGAACAAATTTGCCGTTTTCACTGGCAGTGTATTCAGGTGTTGACTGGTAACGCTCGAGCTGTATCCGCACAGCAACAGCATCATGTTCTTCATTGGCCGATATTTCACCCTCGATAAAAATACTTGCATCAGCTTCAGTGCGCTCAAGCGCAACGGCTTGCTCCAGCGAATAGTTGTAACGCCAGCGGTTGACGGGAAAGCTGCAGATGAATTCCTTTCCGGGTTTTTCTTGCATTGGCCTGATTTGCTTGTTTGCGGGATAGTCCCGGTCTGAAATTGAACTATATATAAGGTCTGAATGTACGCTCGATTATGCCACCACGACCCTGTCTTGTAGAGAGAAAGCTTCTTCGGCGCGGCTTGATATGGCAGCGTTATTGGGCGTATGCTGATAGATGCTGCTTCGGATTTTAACCGGTTCATCATTAGACAAGGGGACGTTTGTGATTATTAACAGGTTTACTCATCCAGCTATACCCAGCCTCTGTACTCTCCTTACAGTTGCGATTTTATTGGTACCACTGCAGATCAATGCTGCGGTGTCACTGGAACGCACCATCAAGGCTGACGGTAAAACTGTCAAATTCGAAGAAATTTCCGCGATGCTGGTTGGTAGTGAAGGCACCCTGTTGGCACTAGATAGCCAGCAAGGCGTGTTGACCGAACTGAAGGGCAATGCCGCTGTACGTTACAGCCTGTCTGGTTCCGGCAAGGCGTTTGACTCGGAAGAAACCCGGGGCATGGCGCGGGCCGGGGACCGCTTCGTGGTGTCAAATTCGGGCGATGACAGCGTCGTGCTGATTGATAGCCAGGGCAAGCTGA
This sequence comes from Gammaproteobacteria bacterium, assembly GCA_021768055.1. GTDB lineage: Bacteria > Pseudomonadota > Gammaproteobacteria > SZUA-229 > SZUA-229 > JABDQW01. Next base: position 1,347 of record JAASSE010000104.1, read on the forward strand.
TCAAGAAGCTGGTTACTGAAGGCCGCAATGAAGGTCAGCTGAGCAACCCTCACGGCGTTGCGTGGTCGGTCAACAGGCGCTTGTACGTGGCGGACACGGGCAACGACCGCATATCCGTGTTCGGCCTGGATGGTGTGTACATCCAGTCACTGGGCCAGGAAGGTGTTAAAGATGAGTACCGGCTGGAACGACCCCGATTTGTTGCCGTCGATGCACAGGAACGCGTGTATGTGCTGGAAACGCGCGATGAAGGCATCCTCTCGGTATACAGCCACGACGGCAAGCTGCTCAAGCGCCTCAATGCCGAAACCATCAAAAAGCTGGTAGGCAGCTCCCCTGAAATTGAAGCAATGGCCATCGATAATAGCGGCCTGGTTTATCTCGCAGATAATGAAAATGGGCGCATTTATCGAATTGACTGGCAGGCTGGCAAACTGGTGACATCGTTTGGCAGCAAGGGTGAGCAGCGCGGCCAGTTCCAGAAAATTACCAGCCTGCAGGCCATGCCCGGTGGCAAGCTGGCTGTCGCGGACCAGGAAAATAACAAGATTGAAATCTATCGCCTCCCGGCCAGCGGCAAAAAGGCGCTGGCACAGCTGCGCCTGCCGACTGTGGGTTATGAGCGCAGCATCAAGCTGAAATGTGATGCCGCCTACCGCCTCCTTGGGGGCAATGTGCTGTGCCTGGATAATGATGATAACAAGGTCGGCACCTTCACCAGTTCAGGGCGCCCGGTGGTCGCGTTTCAGGGTGAGTTTTCCGACCCGGTGGCCGCTTCGGTGCAGGACCAGCTGGTGGTGATTCTCGATGAGGAGAACATCAAGATCTATCGCCTCGACGGGCGCATGCGCTACAAGGCGGCTGCTTCGGGCTCAGCTGACGGGCAGCTGGATTCACCCCAGGGCGTGTTTGTCCGTGGTGACAAAATCTATGTTGCCGATACCGGCAACCGGCGCATACAGATTTTCTCCAACGACGGTATCTACCTGAACAAGATCAGCAACCCCGAATCCGGTGAACCGATTTTCAGTGAACCGGTGCGGGTCGTGGTTGATGCCAATCAAAACCTGTATGTACTTGACCAGGATACCAGGCAAGTACTGGTGTTCTCGCCCCAGCGTAAATTGCTGTACCGCATCGGTGGTAAGGAAGGGCAGCCAAATTACTTCGAAGAAATATACGACATCACAGTTGATAACGACGATAATCTTTATATTCTTGCGCGGGTGCCGGGCAATGATGCATCCATCCTGGTGTTCAATGGCCCGTTAAAGACGATTTCATTTGGCTCAGTTTCAGAGCAGCGCTCTGGCATGCTCCGTCCAACGACCTTGTCGATTGCGCCGGCAAACAAAACCGTCGTCAGCGTGTTCGACAGGGAAAAGGAAGGCCTGTTGAATTATAAGTATATGCAGCTGCCGGCCAAGCTGGGAGGTCTCGAGGTTCATGGTTCGACCAGACAAACAAGACTCAGCTGGCAGAAAGTTCCAGGCAGTTACATAAGCCGCTACAAAGTCTACGGTGCGCGCAACAAAACCGGTCCGTATAAATATGTTACAGACGTGGGAAAAACGGAAGCGGCCACAGAACATAAGAATGCATTCAGCAACCGTTATTACCGTGTCAGTGCTGTCAGTGGTTTCAGTGTCGAAGGTGAAGCGTCCAACATACGTGAAGACTCTTTTCAGACCGGCTATGTCTATTTCCGTGATCTGAAGTACCCGGAAGCAATCAAGGTCTTCAAGGCATCCTACGAGAAAGACAGCAGCAATGGCGAAGTACTGAAATATCTCGGACTGGCTTCGATTGAGCTTGGCAATGTCGAAGATGCCGTGGCCTATTTTCGTGAGCTAACCCAGCTGGAAGGTTACCGTGTTGAAGCACAAAACCTGCAGATCAGGGCGCTGGTTGCCGCGAAGGAATACATTGCGGCAAAAGCGGTGATTGATGAACTGATCGCCAACAACGCCGCCACTGTCGATACCATCGTTTATTGCGGAGAACTGAGCCTGATGCTGGGTGATGCCATTGGCGCTGTGACCTGTCTGGAAACAGCGCTGGCAAAACAGCCGAACAACATCAAGGCGCATTTCCTGATGGGCAAGGCTTACGTCAAGCTGGGTATTACCGACAAGGGGCTGGCCGAGTTTGATACCGCGGTTTCAATTGATCCCAATAATGCCGAAGTGTGGTACCAGAGCGGCCTCGTGTTCCAGGACCTGGACAAGCATGCCGAGGCCGTGCAGAAGCTCAACAAGGCACTGGAATTGCAGGCCGAGTATCCCGAGGCGCGGCTGGCGCTGGCACGCAGCCACCTGGCACTAAAACAATATGACCAGGTGCGTAATATCGCGATCAAGCTGGCTGGAAACAAAGACACCGCGGCTGAAGGCGAGTACCTGCTCGGCATCACCGCACTGGCCAATAACCAGAATGGCCAGGCCCTGCTGTCATTGACCAAGTCAACACGCGCTGACCCGTCAAACGCTGCGGCCTGGCTGGCACTGGCAGATACCTACGTAAAAATGAACCAGAACGACAAGGTGCGCACGGCACTGGCCAGCGCCGTCGAAGGTGACAGTACATCATTCGATGCCGCCTATCGTCTGGGCGTTCACGATTACGAAGCAGGCAAGTTTGCCGAGGCTGCTGCCAGCCTGGCTATCGCCGTGAACCTGAAACCGGACAATTTCGATGCCAGCTACAAACTTGCTGATGCGCAGTTGAAATCCGGCGCCTTCAACGAGGCCGCCAATAATGCGGCCAATGCCGCCCGGCTCAATCCGAATAGTGTTGCACCTCTGGCGCTGCAGGCCAGTGTCGCTAACAAGCAGGGCAAGGTCGGCAAGGCCATCGATTACATCAAGCAGGCGATGACAATGGAGAAAAATTCGGCCGTGCTGCACACACAACTCGGCGGTCTCTACGTCGAGAACAGCATGTTCGATCTGGGCCGCAGCACCCTGGACAAGGCCATCCTGCTGGATAAAACCTCGGCAACGCCACATGTACTGCTGGGCGACATGTTTCTGTCACGCCGTCTGTTCGATGATGCCATCAAGGCCTATGACAAGGCCGTCAGTCTCGAACCGAGTGCAGAGAACAAGCTAGCACTCGACACTGCTTATGCCGAGAAAAAGAAATCCATGGAATTCAAGTCCAACGCACCACAGGTCGTACTCAAGGACTTGCGCATCGACCAGGTATTCTCCGCCGCCTACAAGCAGTATGCGGATAAGCCCGTGGGCAGTGTACGCCTGCAAAATGCCAGTGCACAGGATTACGGCAACCTGAAACTGACTTTCACCATCAAGGGCTACATGGATTTCCCTGCAACCACGGACATACCCGTGTTGAAAGCCAATGAGTCGATCAAGTTACCGCTGAAAGCGGCCTTCAATAACCGCATCCTCGAAATCGATGAAGACACCGGTGTGCAGGTCGAGGTCGCGGTGAACTTCATTCGTGACGGCCGTGATGACTCTATCAGCGTTACCCGACCGATGACTATCTATGGCAAGAATGCGATTGTCTGGGGCGAGCCGAACATGGTGGGCTCTTTCGTCACGCCGAAAGACGACACCTTGCGTGACTTCGTACGTCAGGCACTTAACGAGAACAAGCCAAGAGCCGATGCTATCGATCGCACACTATTGACGGCAATGACATTGTTCGATGTTTTCAGTGCCCACGGAATCAAGTATGTGGTCGATCCCAACAGCCCGTACTCCAAGGTGTCTGAAACCAGTGTCGACTATGTTCAGTTCAGCCGTGAAACCCTGAAAATCAAATCCGGTGATTGTGATGACCTGTCGGTACTGATGAGCGCCAGCCTGGAGAATCTCGGCATCGAAACAGCGATCCTGGATGTGCCGACTCATTTGTTGATGATGTTCAATACCGGTCTTGATATCAGCCAGCGAGAATTCGTCAGTCTTGATGATGACCTGCTGGTCAATTACGAAGGCAAGATCTGGATTGCAGTCGAAGCGACCATGATTGGCACCAGTTTTGCCGAAGCCTGGGCGGAAGGATCGAGAAAATTCCACGAATACCGGGGCAAAAACCAGCTCAAGATCATTCCCATGAAGACCGCCTG
>JAASSE010000009.1 GCA_021768055.1 Gammaproteobacteria bacterium
ATTGATGGTCGCATCATCGGACACGCCGCAGCAGCTGACCTGTTCGCCGCAGCAACCACCATTGTTGTTGGCTTCGGCCACTTCACTGTAGCTTTGTCTTACGTTCTGGCGGATTTCATCGGCTTGTTTCTGGTTCATCGGTGATCTCGGTATTAGTGTGAAAAAATTGACGGATAGCGTTGAGCATGTCGGGATTCACAGAGCATATGATCTGTTTGCCCTGTCTTTGCATGTTGATCAGGCCGGCATGACTGAGTTCCTTCAGGTGATGCGACAGCGTCGAGGCAGCAATATCCAGCTCATTGCCGAGGTCACCGACACAGCAAGAGGTGACAGCGTCGATATCGCAGCGAGAGCCGGGTGTGCAGCAGCCTGACAGCAAGGTATAGATTTGCAGCCGGTGCGGGTTGGACAGGGCGCTGAACACCGATGCATAGTTGCCAATATCGTCTGAGCTATAATTCGACATATTTCGAAATATAGAATATTCGGCTGCGATGTGCAATAGCAATAACGTAAATTTAAAGTGTTGTGCCGTGAAACTTTATGCTACCGTGGCGGGATAATGTCAGAGCGATTAACCGAAGAAGAGCTTGAGGTCATCCGTCAGCGCGTCCACGAACTGAAGTTGGAGCACCGCGACCTGGACGAGGCCATTGAACAACTCAACCAGAGCGGTACTTTCGAAGAGCTGAAGATCAAGCGCATGAAAAAACGCAAGCTCAGACTCAAGGATGAACTTTCTCGTCTCGAGAATGAATTAATCCCGGATATCCTCGCCTGAGGACACCCGGGACCTCCACTATTGACTACCTGGTACTGAATTAAGGAAACGCAGGAATATGTGGTTCGGTACCACCCATGTCAGCATCGGGATGGTGCTGCTGTACCAGTTCCTCGATCTCCTCGACACGGGCTTTGGGGATATCCACCATCATCAGAACTTCGCCTTTCTCGATAGCGCCTTCGAATTTCTCGATCTGGGTATTGGGCACATCCATGCCGATCATGCCTGAGATCCAGGCGCCAATACCGGCACCGGCAAGGCTGGTTCCCAGAATGGCTCCGCCACCCAGCACCAGCCCGGCAGGCGGAAAGGTGACAGCGGCGACACCGGCGAGCAGGCCGGTAATTCCACCCAGTGCGACACCTCGTTCCATCGCGGGAATGAAATCGCTTTTTTGAAGCAGATTGGCTTCAGGCAAGTCGCCCATCGGCGTGCCTTCTTTGGCAACAACATGAATGTGATGCTCGTCGATTCGCTTCAATAACAGCTCGTCAACAACGGTGCTTGCCGTTTCGACATTCGGAACCATAAAGTAAAGCCTTCTCATAGAACACCTCCTGAATTAGTGGAACAGCACGAGGCGTTTGGACACGATTCGGCATCAACACTGATCAAATCGCAACAAACGTCCCTATACCTTATATTCCATCTTATTGTGCACGCCTGAAAAAGCAAGTACTAAATCCGGCGCGTTGAACACGCCAGTTTAACCGTTTGACCTGTGTGTAATGCCCGTTCAACAAACTGCATATGCAAGCAAATATAAACACGGTTAAGATGGTAACTGAAGTATGAGTGATATGTTATGAAATTCTGTTCTGCTTGCGGATCGAGGGTTAGTCTGGTTGTTCCCGAGGGTGATAACAGGGAGCGTCACGTCTGCATAGAATGCGGTGTCATTCATTACCAAAATCCAAACGTTGTGACAGGATGCATCGCCGAGTGGGAAGACAGGATATTATTGTGCAAACGTGCGATTGAGCCACGCTATGGTTTATGGACATTGCCAGCCGGCTTCCTTGAGTACGGTGAAAGCAGTATGCATGGCGCGGCCCGTGAAGCACAGGAAGAAGCCGGCGCAGATATACGCGACATGAAATTATTCAGTGTATTCAGTATTCCTCATATCAACCAGGTCTATACAATATACCGCGGTGTATTGCATGAGGGCGAGGCCAGTCCAGGGGATGAGAGCCTGGAAGTAAAATTGGTGGCAAAAGATGAAGTGCCCTGGGAGCAGCTGGCATTTCCGGTGGTGATTGAAACGCTCAAGCTGTATTACGCAGACATGGAGCGCGGCGATTATTCAACGCATTATGGTGAAATCATCAAATCTGAAAATGGTGTAGTCGAAGTTATACATTATTGACCAGGTTTTCTATTGTGACAGGCTCGAGCTTGTCTGCCGTTTCGAAATTAAACACGCGTGCGTAAAAATACAATTCTGCGTTCAGCGCCGCCTTGATGGTGTCTGCATTGCGGAAACCGTGCTGTTCATTCTCAAACGTTATATAACTGACGGCTATACCTTTGTGTTTTAGTGCCTCAACCATCATTTCAGCCTGCGATGGTGGCACAACCTTGTCTTCGAGACCCTGAAAAAATATTACCGGACAATCAAGTTGTTCTACATGGTTTATCGGCGAACGGTCCCTGTAGTGTTGTTTGTGTAAAGGATATTCGCCGACCAGTTTATCCATGTAACGGGATTCGAACTTGTGTGTATCGTTAATCAGTGTTTCCAGGTCACTGATACCGTAATAACTGGCACCGCAGGAAAATGTGTTATGAAAAGTCAACGCCGCCAGCACGGTGTAACCGCCAGCACTGCTACCCTTGATAATCATACGTTTTTTGTCGACCTTGCCGTTATCAGCGAGATACTGCGCAACGTCGCATACATCATCAACGTCACGCAGTCCCCATTTGAGCATGAGTCTTTCCCGATAATCGCGTCCAAACCCGGTGCTACCACTGTAATTGACATCGGCTATGGCGAAACCGCGCGATGTCCAGTATTGCTTGCGCAGGTCCAGTGATGCATCAGCCATACCGGTTGGTCCGCCATGTCCGATGACGATTAATGGCGGCAGTTCATCTGCCGGGGCACAGAAGTCCTTGTTTACTGGAAAATACACAATGGCATCGATGGTGTCACCATGTCGTGTGGTAATACTGGTATGTTTGCCCCTGGAAATATGGTCACGATCAATGTCGGTACGGCATGAAGTCGAGATGGTTTCGTGCTTGTGGCTGTGCGGATCATATTTGATCAGCTGCGGAAACTGGTATTCTGAGGCGGCTATAAAACAGACGAATCCATTACCACTCGTGACAGAGGCATAGGTGTTCCATTCATTAGTCAGCGGCGTGAGCTTTTGTTTGTCCAGTTCAAGCAGCGAAAGTATACCCACACCGTTTTTTATGTGTGAACAGATAATGGTGTTGCTGTCGATAAATGCGTATGTCGATTGTGCGAATACCCACTGCGGCAGGCCGAATTCACTTTCATCAGGAACTACAACGCTTGCCGTGTTGTCTTGATGGTGGTGCAGGTTCCACCAGCCGGATGCATCACTGACAAAAAATAATTCATCATGCGGTGACCATTCTGGCTGGAAGATGGATGTTTCCGTGTCGCCGGCAATGCGCCGACCCTGCTGCAAGGCGCCGTAGCGGTCGATGTCTGCGAGCCACAGTTCGGTACCGTCCCAGGGCATTTCAGGATGGTTCCAGCACAACCACGCTAGTTGTGAACTGTCGTGGCTGAGGCGCGGGCTGGCGTAAAAATCATGGTCCCGGTGCAACACGTGCAGCTTGCCGCCGGTTGTGTCAATTACGACCAGGGAATTGCTTGGCTCCGTTGTGCCACGTGTATGGTCTTCACAGATACACAGCAGCCGGTGGTGTGATGGATCATATTGCAGGTCTGCAAAGCGCAGGCCGTCGGATTGCACAACCAGCGATGGTGACTCGCCCGGCTGTAGACAGTAGATTCCCTGGTCAGCGTCATTGACAAAATAGACGCCGTGCTCGCTAACGCAGTATACGCCACCGCCGTATTCGTGAACGCGGGAGCGTGCATTGAACGGTTGAGGCAAAAGATCTGTTGTCTGCCCGTCACGGTAAGACACGATAACGTTACGCCCGGCTTCTGCCGGGCGGCGTTCGAGCCAGTATATCCGGTTATTAAAAATCGTTATCTGGTCCAGCGATATGGATTCAGCGGTGATCATTTCGCTGCTGATGGGGGAGTCCCAGCTGCCGTAGGGGGTAATATTTTTGCCCATAATCAGTCTTTTATACTTTTATATATGTGTTCTAATAGAAATACGCGCCACTGCCGCATATACTCAATACATGATATTTCAGTTACTTGCCGTCTGCTTTACATATTTTATAAAAGCCGGTGCGCATTGGCTTGTGGTGTATAAATGCTGATTGGCATAGCGGTCTCCCTGATATTCATCGGCCTGCTGTTGCTGGTCGTCGGCATCATGATCGCGCGCCAGTACACCCTGCGCGCCAAACTGCTCACTGCATTCTTGTTTATCGTGATGCTGTCCCTCGGATTGCTGGCGGTGCTCGACAGTTTCCTGATGAGCGAAAACCTGACGGAACAAACCAACAAGATACTTGATACAGCAGCGCGCCAGTACGCGGACAACATCGACCAGTTCAATCGCATCAACCTGGAGTCAATCAGTGCTGAAGCCAGATTACCCGCCATTATTGATTTTATAAAACTCAAAGGATCAGAGCCGTATCATAACCAGGCCATCAGGGAAATACTGATCGCACTGCAATCAAGATACGGTGACAAGGTGTCATCCTATGCCGTGCTGAACAAGGATGGTATTAACATGGTGGATACGGATGTGGCGCGAATTGGTAGTGATGAAAGCGGGCAGATGTATTACACCGAGGTGTTGCAGTTTAAAAATGCCTATATGTCTCCCGTACTGTTTTCCGCCAAAGAAGATCCGGCAATCTATTACAGCAGCCCAATCGAAGACCTTTCCGGCCGTTTTCTTGGTGTATTGCGTGTGCGCTACCGGGCCGACGTGCTCAGTAACCTGGTATCAGGCTCGCGTAGCCGTGTTGGTCGCGGCGCCTTTGCGATGCTGCTGGATGAAAACAACCTGCGCTTGATGCATGGCCGGCGTGCAGATTTACAATATACCCTGGCAACAAAAATCAGCACGGCTGATTTGCATGTCAAGGAAGCGGCGGGCCGTGTGCCAAAGGAATCGAAACTGTTATTTGCGGAACGCGCCGAGCTACTCGAAGAACTGGACAAGAGTCGTTATAACTATACCAACCTGCACGTTAACCTGTTTGGCATGGGCGAAGACCAATACTCCATTTCTGTTGCCTCGTTAAGCACGGCGCCGTGGAAACTGGTATTTGCTCAACCCTTGCAGGTGTTGACACAGCCAGTACAGGAACTGACGCGCGCAACCCTGTTATTTGCCACCGTCATCGCTTTGCTTGTTGCCTTGATTGTTATAGGTACGACGCGAATACTGTTGGAGCCGATCAGGCGCTTGACCGATGTGGTCAGGAAAATCGGCGAAGGTGATCTTGATGTTCAGGCTAAGGTCGATACCCAGGATGAGATTGGCGGTCTGGCAAGCGCTTTTAATGACATGACCAGCAATGTTCGCGTGCTGGTGAATGACCTGGAAAAAGAGATTGATGATCACAAGTTGACAGCAGACAATTTACGCAAGCTGTCACAGGCAATTGAGCAAAGCCCGATCTCGGTGATGATAACCGACCTTGCTGGCAATATTGAATATGTGAATCCGGAATTCAGCCGCGTTACCGGATACACGGCCGAAGAGGTCAAAGGCAAAAACCCGCGCATACTCAAGTCTGGCCATACCCAGCCTTCACAGTTCACCAATATGTGGAACTGTATCACCACCGGGCAATCCTGGAGTGGCGAGCTTTATAACAAGAAGAAAAACGGCGACCTGTTCTGGGAAAACGTGACGGTATCACCGATCAAGTCAAAGGATGGCAAGAACACGCATTACCTGGCCATCAAGGAAGACATATCGATACGCAAGGAATACGAAGAGCGCCTGATGTACCAGGCAAGCTATGACAAGCTTACTGATCTGCCCAACCGCACACTTGCATTCGACCGCCTGAAACAGGCGCTGGCGAATGCGATTCGAGACCATGAAAGGCTGGCGGTGATGTATATCGACTTTGACCATTTCAAGAACATCAACGACACCCTGGGCCACTCTGCAGGAGACAAATTCCTGATATCCATGGCCGAGCGCTTGAAAGGCATCGTGCGCGATGTTGACACCGTGGCAAGGCTCGGTGGCGACGAGTTCATGCTGATACTGACCAGTTCGCACCATAAATCGGGAGAAACAGCGATTGCAGAATACCGGGATCATATCAGGGCCAAGGCGGCTGAAATCCTGGACAAGGTAGCGCAGCCGTGCGTAATAGAAGACATGGAGTTTTCCGTGACCGCAAGCATCGGCATCGCGATCTTCCCTGAAGACGGCGATGATCCGCACATACTGTTAAGAAATGCGGATACCGCGATGTACCGTGGCAAGCGCAAGGGCAGAAATACGTTCGAAGTGTTCACACCGGAGATGAGTGACAAGATCGTCAAGCGCGTCGAAATCGAAAACAGATTAAGGCGCGCAATGGAAGACGAGAAATTCACCCTCAAATACCAGTCGCTGGTGAATACCAGGACCATGCGCCTCGAAGGTGCGGAAGCGTTGATACGCTGGAAGGATGACGAGCTTGGTAACGTGCCGCCCGAGGTCTTTATTCCGTTTGCCGAGGAATCAGGTCTGATCGTCGATATTGGCCAGTGGGTGATCGACCAGGTATGTAAGGATGTAAAAAACCTGCAGGCAGACCAGGACAGCAAGGACTTTTATATTGCCGTGAACCTGTCCGGGCGTCAGTTCCGCGGCAAGGGCATTGCGCAACAGATTGCAGATTCGCTGTCGAAGTACAAACTCAAGGGCCAGAGCCTGGAGCTTGAGATTACCGAACGCTTGTTAATGAAGGACGTACCGGATGTGATAACGACACTCAACCAGTTCAAGGAAATGGGAATCAAGTTATCGATTGACGACTTTGGCACCGGTTATTCATCACTGAGCTACCTTAAACGCTTCCCGTTTGATGTACTGAAGATCGACAAGGCATTTGTGCAGGATATCGGCGTTGACCCGGATGATGCTGCCCTGTGTGAAGCCATCATCGGCATGGCGCACAGCCTCGGCCTGAGTGTTATCGGTGAAGGTGTGGAGAATAAGGAACAGTTCGAATTTCTGCGTTCACGCGGCGCAGAAATTATCCAGGGTTTTTATGTCAGCAAGCCGATGAGGTATAACGAGTTCAAGCAGTTCGTGCTGGTATCCGACTGGATCGCATCAACTGCTTAGTGCTTTACTGCCACACCGCCTTCTCAGAAGCATCACTGCAAGCATTGGTAACAGCATCAGTGGAGTCAGGACACCACTACCACCACCACCGCTACTGACGCGGTTTACGCTGCAAACGGCTGCAGGATTATGTGCCGGTGAAAGATTCAAAATATCATTATTCATTGTAAAGTTACCGCTGCCGTCCGCCTTGAACACGACGTTGATGGATTTACCGGCGGCAACGTTGAGAACTTCCGGGACCACTAGCGCGCCATTGAAATCAATGACACCCGGTAAGTTACTCGCCGGTGCCTGGAAAGAAACATCGACATCGGTTTCAGCATAAGGCCCCACGCTCGAAGCCGCAAAAAATTCTACGTTTAAGCTGTTTGCGTGCAGTGTGTAGTTGCCCGGCGGTATGGTGAAGCTGAAAAAGCCGGTGTCTTGTCTGAGGAAATCGGAAACAACGCTGTAGATTTCTCCCGTTTGGGTGTTTTCCGCCCATATATTGGCACCGCGTATGGCTGTGTCACCTGCGGTCAGAAATGTGCCCTGTATTTGACCATGGTTCTGGTAATAATTGGAGGACGGATAAAGTGTCGAGACAGTAGCTTCATCGTCAGGATGAAGTGTGTTTTCGTCGCGGCAAGCATACGGATACATCAGCGGGTAGTCGGAACCTGGAGTCGGGCAACTGTCAAAAAATGACTCAGTGTTGCTGATGTCAGCCTGGGTGTGATCGAGCCCGATAAAGTGACCGATTTCGTGCGCGATAATTCGCGTCATTACCGCGTTGTTATTCGTGCCCGGCAGGGTTTTCCCATTGATCACGGCAAAGCCCTCGAGGAAATAATTGCCGCCAATGAGGATCGATGATGAGGCGAAACCCACCGTGGTATCACTGGCACCTGCGCCGAAGAACGCATCGATGATACTGCCGTCGGTGTCGTAGACAACCGGGTTGATACAGTCATCAGCGTTGTGCACAGCCGGGTTGTTGGGATCCGGTATATAACTGGCGAAATTGCTGCTGTTGATATCGGTCAGTATGTCGCTGCCCTGGGCGAGATTAGCTGTTGATTTCGATACATTGTTCCACATTGCGAACGCATCGCGAACCAGCTGGTCGGCAGCATCGTTTGTCCGTGTGCCCAGTTTGCCCTGGTCAAAGTTAAAAGTGATGTTCTGATTTTCATAAGTCGCCGGCGTATTTCCGGCAGGACCTTCGAGCACCAGGGGACCGCCGGCATAGAGACCGGAAGAAATCAACAGCAACGAAGCAGCGGCGCTGGCTCTCAACATACCGTTACTCCTGTGTCATGCCGCGCACGGTTTGTAGAAAATCTGACAAGCGTGCTTTTGCTGGATGATCGGGTATTGCAGATAGTGGTGGAGATGGTGAACGCGCTTTCTTTTGCTGAGCAAATTTCGCTGAAGATGGCGCCGTTTGTTGTGTCTGGTTTTCGAGCAGTGCTGAAATCGAACGCCCATTGGTGACAGACTTGTCGCCCTGGGCGGGACGTACGGCGAAGCGGCCCTGCGACAACCCTACGGGACTGGAAAAGCCCAGTTTCGAAGCTTTTGGCAGGAACACGACATATTCCTTGCCGATGGTGAATCTGGGTACACCGTGGATAACCTGGCGGACGTTGCTGCCAGGCAGCTGACCCCCGATTTGCTTGATGGTATGGGTAGCCCCGGCAGTGCCCTTGATCAGCTCGATGATTTCAAACGTGGTGAAGGTCGCGACACGCCCGCTGACGTCATCGAGTTTGACCTCGTTTTCGATAGCTTTGCCATAAAAGATCAGCTCGGCGGCGCTGGCCATGCGTTGTAGCGAAACCGGCAAAACACTGGTCGCTGACGTGCTCAGACTGAACAGCAGAGCGCACAAACCAATCAGAATTGGAAAAAATCGACCAGCCATCAGATATCCCGGAACCCACAATTAGTACACTAAGTATAGGTAGTGATATGGGTGCCTGAATTGAGAGTCCGACCAGCGGTAGCGGTTCACTCCTGGGCTGTATACAGGGGCAGCAGGCCGGCGCGGGCCAGCTCGTCGATGTAGCCGAAACGGCTGAAATCCTTGATGCGCTGTGGGTACAGGATGCCGTCTAGGTGGTCGCACTCGTGCTGCACCACGCGGGCGTGAAAGCCCTCGGCCTTGACTTCAAGCGGCTTCCCGGCAGCGTCAAAGCCGCGGTATTCGATGCGGCTGTAGCGGGGCACGATACCGCGCATCCCGGGCACGCTGAGACAGCCTTCCCAGCCATCTTCGATGGCTTCGTCAAGCGGGCGGATATGTGGATTGATCAGCACGGTTTTTGGCACCGGCGGCGCCTCCTGGTAACGCGGGTTTTCATCAAAGCCGAATACCACCACCCGCAGGCTGACACCGATTTGTGGTGCGGCCAGTCCGGCGCCGTCTTCAGCCTGCATGGTATCCAGCATGTCTTCGATCAGGCTGTCCAGCTCGGTTGTGTTGAACTCGGTGACCGCCTCGGCGCGCTGGTTCAGCAGCGGGTGACCCATGCGCAGCACCGGGTGAATGGCCATAATCTACCTCGGGAAATTATTAATGTCTGTATGATAAAATGCTGATTTCATTATACCCACCGAGAACATATCGTGGCATTCACGCTCGAAAATATCAGCCCGGAGCGGCGTATGCTGATCACGCTGAAGGTCATGGAGTCACTGGATCGATGGG
>JAASSE010000105.1 GCA_021768055.1 Gammaproteobacteria bacterium
AGAACCTTGATAACGAATGCGACAAGAACCAGTGATACGGCAATACCGCCAATACCCAGGGCAATTTCATAAATCGATGGCGTGTAATCATGGACGACACCATCATAGAATGAGCTGCTGACTTCATAACCCGGGAATATTTCAAGCGGGTAGGCCTGGCCACCAATAATGATGGTATACATGGTGGCAAGTCCACCGAGGATAATCAGTGTACAAATAATTGACAGTGTCTTGCGGTCGTTTCTTATGCCTGGTGCATAAATCAGTGCCAACGGAAGTAAGCCGCCGAGAATGACCTGGCCAATCCAGAACATTTTTGTATATTGACCACCTTCAAGTAGCATAAATCTTTCAAAACCATGATGCTCGGTGATGTACAGGTTTGTCAGGTGATAGGCGATCGTGAAATACAACACCGCTGCCACAAAGACGCCCAACAGGTTTCTCAGGCGGGCCAGTACTTCATCTCCCAGGGCATCGCCGCGTCCGGTCCAGTGATAAGACGCCATTAAAACCAGGATGAAAATAGCCAGGCCGAACGAGAATGACATGATAATGAACATGGGTGCCATAATCGCTGCATCATAACTTGAGCGTGCGACCAGGAAGCCGAAAATAGAACCGGTACCAGTGGTCAATATCAGGCGCCATACAAAGGCTGTTAAGCCTGCCGGTTTTTTGTATTTGTACATGGTATGGTCCATCATGAACCAGATATATACACCGACGATGGCGAAGAAGCCGGTATAGAGTATGATGTTCCAGGCAAATATGGATTTAAAGTTATAGTAAGTCATCGCTACGATCAGGCGATCAGGACGACCCAGGTCAAGCAACAATACGACCAGCCCACCTGCAAGCAGTGCAATCGCCAGCAGTCCTGATAGTCTAGCCATGGGCTCGTAGTCTTCTTTTCTGAACACCGATGCAATCGAGGCAACGTTAAGTGCGCCGGATGCAGCAACAATCAGGAAAACAGCAAATACGTGCGGTGTACCCCAGACAATTTGATTGGTCATGCCGGTCACCCAGTGACCTTCATGTTCCATGTGCCAAACGGCGAGTAGGCCAATCAGCATTATCAGCCCGAGTGCGCCGAGCAGGCCGTAATAACCCAGGCTGTTGCCTTCAATTGCTGAGTATTCAATCTTTTTCATTGATATTTCTCTCTGCCTTTCCGTTTAAATGCCCTGGTAACGCACAGCGGTATTCAACTGGAGATCGGCACGGATCTGTTTGCCGCCATGTTTTTCAAGCTCTTTGGAGATCTTGCTGTTCGGATCATTAAGGTCACCGAAGATCATTGCATCGTGCTTGCCTTTGGAGCAGGCTTCAACACAGGCAGGAATCTGGTCCTTGTCGATCCGGTGAACACATAGGGTGCAGGATTCGACGGTGCCTTTACCTCGCGGTGCAGACAGGGTCTGGTTGGTAAGGTTCTCATGCACGAAAGAGCGTGCCTTGTATGGGCAGGCCATCATGCAGTAACGGCAGCCTATACAAATGTGTTTGTCTACCAGGGCGATGCCATCAGCACGTTTGAATGAAGCACCCGTAGGACAGACGTCGACACAGGGAGCGGT
This sequence comes from Gammaproteobacteria bacterium, assembly GCA_021768055.1. GTDB lineage: Bacteria > Pseudomonadota > Gammaproteobacteria > SZUA-229 > SZUA-229 > JABDQW01. The sequence continues at coordinate 1,584 of JAASSE010000105.1, forward strand.
TTCACAGTGCTGGCACATTAACGGCAGTGACAACTCGTGTCCGGTCTGTTTGTCGCGCAGTGTGACCTTGCGGATATACTGTGCATCTGTTTCCGGCCGCCCGAATCCGCTGAGTCTATGCTCGTTGTTGCAGGCGTCGATACAGTCGGTACAGCCTTTATCGCACTTGTCTGTATTGATCAGCATGCCCCAGCGTACTTTGTCGGTTACAGCAACGTCGTCAGGTTTTGCATTGGCTACCTGGTGAAGCAGAATACCCGGGGCAATTGTGATCGCACCAACAGCTGCAGATTTGCCAAGGAACTCACGGCGAGAGCTGTTAATTTTATCGCTCATTTCAACTCACCTCCGTTGTCGTTATTGGCTGACAACATCTGGTGCAAATCCTGCTGGATAGTCGCTGTTTTCTTGCCGCGCTTAATATGTTTTTGCGGCCGGTCGGCATGGCATTCGAAGCAGTCGATGGTAACAGCAGCATATTCATGGCAACCATTGCAAAAATGATCTTTGCTTTTACTGCTCGCGATATGGCCTTTTTCATCCGGCTCTACATGACAGTTAATGCATTCCGCAAAGCTGTATTTGGATGTACGAATACCCTCGTGCATGGTTTCATCACGCTGATGCAGGATGAACTCCATATGATCACGGCGCATTACTTCTTCGGGCTCAACACATTTCAAACCCTTGCCTTCAGGTTCATGGATAGTTGGCAACGGTGTTTCGGCTGAACCTGGAGCAGGGTACAGCAGGAACAATCCGAGCAGCAGTGTTGTAATTCGCAAAATGCGGTTTGTCATGTCTTCGCCTTGTATCCAGTATTTCGCTTAAGCCTCACCCTTAAGCATCACCAAGAGCCATGTCGATGTAACCGGTAGGGCATACATCAGAACATATGTGGCAACCAATGCATTTGCTGTAATCGGTATCAACGTAACGACCCGTAGTTTGCTTGTCTTTCTTTACGCGGAACACGGCATCCTGCGGGCAGAAGATAACGCAGTTGTCACATTCAAAGCACATGCCGCAGCTCATGCAACGGTTGGCTTCATCGATTGCTTTTTCTTCGGTAAGGCTAGTCTGGCGCTCTGTAAAATGACCCAGTACTTCGTCTGATGAAGGCACATCAGTATCACGCAAATTGCGCGCAGTGTATTCAAAGTGAGCCAGGAACATATGGTCAGTTGAGATAATTTCCTGTGCAGAGCGGTCTTCATAGTTATGAATAGCGTAGCTTTGTTTGTCAGTGCCGCGCTGTTCATCTTCCTGGTAATCATTTGCGCTGTAGCTATCGACACCCAGGCCTGCTTCTACGAGCTTTTCTGACAGGTTGAAATGATGAACATCTACCTTTGGACGTTTTCTGATTTCCTTGTCCTGGAAGTGCTTTTCAATGGTGTCAGAGACAATATAAGCCTGGCCGATTGCAGTTGTCAGCAGGTGTGGACGAACGATGTCGCCACATACGAAATGGTTTTCTTTGCCGGGTACACGGTAAACATCGTCAGAGTCGATCAGGTTGCGACCGTTGTCCAGGTCTTCAACGCCTTTAAGATTGCCACTCTGGCCGATTGCTGCAACGATGATGTCAGCTTCAACTGTGTATTCCTTGCCGCCTTCTATTGCAACCGGTGCATTGTTTTCCCATTTGCAGTCAACGAACTTCATACCGGTAGCACGGCCGTCGCCATCACGAATGATTTCAACAGGCATCACTTCGTTCATGATGTTAACGCCTTCGATTGTGGCGTCTTCTACTTCGTGCTGTGCAGCGGTCATTTCCTCTTTCTTGAACAAGGCGGTTAGAGTTACGCTGTCACATGGGATATTTTTCGAAGCATCATGGGCAGCGTGACTTGCAGCGCCGTTGACAACGTCTTCAGGATTTTCATTGTAATCTGCGATTGTGCCGATGCGGCGGGAAACAGAGACGACGTCGATAGAGGTATCACCACCACCGATACACAACACTTTCTTGCTGGTGTACTTCATTTCGCCCTTGTTGAACTGCTCAAGGAACTTCACAGCTGATACACAGTTAGGCGTTTCATCCCAGCCTTCAACCGGTAGGTCGCGACCGGTCCAGCAGCCCAGTGCCCACAGAATGGCGTCATATTCTTTTTCGAGCTCTTCAACACTGACGTCGGTACCCACCCGGGTGTTCATACGGGTTTCAATATGGCCCATATCCAGAATACGCTGGCATTCATTGTTCAGGTAATCGCGTGGCGTACGGTAGCCGGGGATGCCGTAGCGCATCATGCCACCGAGTTCTTCGTGATCATCAAAGATAGTCGATGCAATACCTTTACGGCGCAGTTGATAAGCTGCGGCCATCCCGGCAGGGCCACCGCCGACGATGGCAACTTTCTTGCCGGTCATTTCTGCACTGTTGTCGAATTTAAAGCCTTCATTGAATGCAGTATCACCAATGTACTGTTCAACAGAGTTAATACCGACGAAATCTTCAACATCGTTACGGTTACACCCATCCTGACATGGTGCGGGACAAACGCGACCCATCATGGATGGGAATGGATTCGCATCGGTTGAACGACGGAATGCGTATTCCTGCATGCTGACACCTTCCGGTGGTAACTCGATACCGCGGACGATATCAAGGTAGCCACGAATATCTTCGCCTGATGGACAGCTGCCCTGGCAGGGTGGCGTACGGTGTACGTAAGTCGGGCACTTGTGTGAGGTGTCTTCTTTGAAAATCTTCTTATCAAAGCCGCCCCAATCCTGGTCGCCATCTTCAAATTTTCTGAAGGTCAACTTCGTGTTCATTTCATCACTGGAGGTTGCCATGTCAGTTCTCCTGTTAAATACTGTTACTGTTCGTATCGTTAAAATTCGTTATTAAGCTGCTTCTTCAGTATCAGCTTCTCCAGCATCGTCTTCGCCTTGTCCGTCAAGGATAATGGCGCTGCTCACCAGCTGGTGAACGCTGACAATCTGGTCCATGGTCATGCCGTAGTAGGGCAGCACCTTGGTAAACTGGGATTTGCAGATGGCGCATATAGCAGCCATATGGGTAACACCCTTTTCTGCAACTACATTCTTCAGTGCTTCCATGCGCGGCAATGCACCTTTAACACGCAGTTCCATCAGGTCATCTGTCAACAGGCCGCCACCGCCACCACAGCAGAACGTGCTGTCGTGAATCGTGTTTTCAGCCATGTCATAAAAATTGTTACAAACAGCCTTGATAACCTTGCGCGGAATTTCAAACTGGCTGCCCGGGTATGAGCCGATTCGAGATGCACGCGCAACATTGCAGGAATCATGGAACGTGAGTGTCATCCAGTCATTTTCAGACTTGTCGATGTTCAGAATGCCCTTATCAAGACAGTCCGAGGTAAAGTCGAGTATGTGCTGAGGTACCGGGTAGTTCGGATCCAGGAAATCCCAGGGGCCAGCCAGGGTGTTCAGGAAGTTATAGGCTACGCGCCAGGCATGGCCGCACTCGCCGAAGATAATGCGTTTAACTCCCAGTTCCTTGGCGGCGTCGCGGATACGCAGCGAAATCAGTCGCATGTTTTCGTAGCTGCCGATGAACAGACCGAAGTTGGCCGCTTCCGAGGCTTTTGAGCTTATGGTCCAGCTGACGCCGGCCGCATGGAAAACCTTGGCATAACCAATGAGGCCATCAACGTGCGGTTCTGCAAAGAAGTCAGCAGATGGCGTAACCAGCAGAATATCGGCACCTTTCTCATCAAGCGGGAAACGGACCTTGACGTCGGTATCTTCTTCAACTTCTTCTTCCAGGCCTTCGAGTGTGTCGGCCAGCGCAGGTTCCGGCAGGCCGAGGTTGTTACCGATCTTGTACACCTTG
>JAASSE010000106.1 GCA_021768055.1 Gammaproteobacteria bacterium
ACAGTGGCAGGTAATACAACAGCGGGGACACCGGTATGTGACGACAACCACTTCGATGCCCGTTCATTTACGTAACTGGCACGAATGATCACTTTGACATCCATATCACCGATCCGGTTTTTCACTTTTGCGAGATGACTGCTGGAAGGCGAAACCCCAGGCAGTGGTTCGAGCGTTGCAACCTGGTCCAGACCTAGCCACCTGTTCATATAGGGCCAGAAATTATGGTGTACAGCGATCTTGCATCCCGAGAGTGTTGTCGCTTTCGTTTTCCAGGTATCGAGCTTTGACTGCCATGTTTTTCTGAATGCATCAAAGTGTGAAACATAATGTCCTGCATTATCAGTATCCAGTTGTTGCAATCGTTGCGACAGGGCAATAGCAACTACCAGCATGTTTCTCGCATCAGTATGTATGTGCGGATTGCCCGCGGCGTGTACATGACCGGGACCACGGTCGATTTTCTCGGGTATCTCGATCATGTCGACATGATCGGCCGCCAGAAAATACCCGGTCTGCCCTGGCTGTATGGAAGCATTACCCGCCTTGCGCAACAACAGTGGCAGCCAGCCAACTTCAAGATCTGCACCATTGCATATTAACAGATCAGCATTCCGTGCTTTTGCAATCAAACTCGGACGCGCCTCTATATGATGCGGGTCCTGCATTGAAGTTGTCGCACTGAAAATATTCAGCCTGTCGCCGCCAAGTTCTTTTGCAAGCGCTGCCCATTCCGGTTCACAGGTGAATACGTTGAGTGCTGCCTGAGATACACAAGGCAACACAAGCACAAATACAGCAATAATATTTTTAATAGGCATGCGCTTTGTGAGCCCCCAAACTGAACGTATATTGTAAATAGACCTGATTATCTGGCACCTGGTAAGAATTGTCGCGGTTGTACTGCAGGCGAATACGACTGTATTCACTCGACAGCCATTCTGCCGCAATACTTGTTCTTTCGGGTGTATGGCCAGACGTAACCAGTCCTGCTTCATCGAGCACATCAACATCACTGCCCGTGTTATCACTGTCGAGCCTGTCATAACGTGCTGACACTGCCCAGTTGTACGCAAACTGCCAACGCGCCTGCGCATACCAGCCATCCTGCTGGCTATCGAGCGTGCTCTCTTCCACCGGTGGGCCGCTGTTCAGCAGAGTCAGGTTGCCATCTTCATCACGGTTAAAATATTCAAACTGAAGCTTGAGGTTCTGGTCACGGTAGTTGCCACCGGGCGCCCACTTGTATACTGCGTTTAGCCCACTGATACTGCTGTCACCTTCAAATAAAGGTGTTTCCGCGGTACCGCCATGGTCATGACTACCATACTCGCGTTCGATATTGTCACCTGCCCAGTAGCTGAGGCCCGCCTGCCAGCTGTGACTGACGCCAACATCGCCACCGATATTGGTAAAGACTGTCCACACACCTGCTCCGGTATGGCTGCCACCCGCCGGATAACCGTTACCCGCGAGGGCTTCAATACCAAGTTCCAGGAACAATTCCGTTGGTGCAACATAGGAGACGCGCACACCATCATCGATATACTGCCTTCCGAACAGTCCTCGATAGACCAGTGGTGCATCCAGAAAATCCCAGGCATGTTCGTGCTGCTGGTTCAGGTAACCAATACCAGAATAAAACCGTCCACCACGCACAATGAATCCGTAATCCAGCGCAAGTGTTTCAAAGAACGCTTCTTCGAGTTCGACTTCAAGCTCGCCGTCATGCTCGGCCAGTGCAATCGTGATCTGCCCGAAGAACTTGTCATCAATATTACTGCTCATTATGAGTTCGGAATGACCAAGAGACAGTCCTTCCGGAGCCAGTTCGGCTTCGCCGCCCAAAGCAAAACCGGGCAAGGCATAATCTTCCGGGTCATTTTTGTAGCTGGCATATAAACCATCCAGAACCACGCTGATTGCCGGATTGAATACATTAGCCGTTGTATTTCGGTCAGCCGACGTGGCCACATCAGACTGTTCAAGTTTATCCAGCCGCTGTTCGTATTCGCTCAATTGCCGTTTCAGCCTGTCAGTTTCATCATCTGCATAAGCCATAATGACTGGCAATGTCATCGCTGATGCCAATATGGTTTGCAACAATAACCGACTGCTTGCATTCGGATTCATTCGAATCCACCTCCTGAATGTAATCACTAACATGTGCCCATACGAAACGATGATCGTTCAAGTGGACGAAGTGTCTCTACGTAATCAGGACTGGCAGGGAGGTGCGCGGGCGAGGCTAGAACCGTCAAGTTCGGAAACAATGGCCGATACAGCGAGCGTGCCGCAAATTCCGTCAGAAGCGACGGTTGTAATGAGCGATGCGGCTGACGTATCTACCAGATTCTGGTGTTCGAAGTTCAGGTAAACCGAACAGCTATCGTCATGGACATGAAACGGATGATCCGCCGCATGTACGAGCGTACTGAACTGCGCCGTCAGCAGCAGCAATGTGAAAACAACAATGATCTGTTTACGGTATGACGTCATGAACCGCACCATTCAATCACATGAGTATATTGGTAGCAATTGCAATCCGACCTTAATCCTTGGCCGCGCTTTACTTGTTACTCGCCCCTGGCTTACCCCAACCACCACCGCCTGCGGTTTCGATGAGTAGTCGATGGCCGGTTTCAACCTTGAAGCATTGCTTGCCCGGCACGTTTGCATCGTTACAGCTGTTCCTTCCTACGAGCGCTGATGAACCATTGTTAATGCCCCAGGGTGCGTGCCTGCGGCGTTCGGACAACACCGTTACCTGTGCCGGCGCAAGAAATTCGAATTCACGGGTGATGCCATTACCGCCATTGTGGACACCCTCCCCGCCGGTGTGATGACGCACCTGGTAGCGTGATATGCGCAGCGGGTAATTCATCTCGAGTGATTCGATGGGCGTATTCAGCGTATTGGTCATATGCGTTTGCACTGCATCGAGACCATCACTGTGCACGCTCGCACCCATACCGCCACCGATGGTTTCGTAATAATCCCACGCCGGTTGCTCGTTATCTCCACCATGTCCAATCGCGATATTGTTCATGGAACCATGCGATGCGGCAGGTATCTGCTCCGGTATCGCCTGCGCCAGCGCACCCAGCACGACATCAACGATGCGAGTACTGGTTTCGACATTACCCGCGGCGACCGCTGCCGGCGGCTGCGCGTTGAGCAGGCAGCCCACCGGTGCATGTAATGTGACCGGTCTGAAGCTGCCGGCACAGGCGGGTGCCTGCGGTGGCAGCAGGCAGCGGAACACGTAATACACCGCTGCCGCGGTGACTGACAGCGGGCAATTCACATTGCCGGCAACCTGCCGGCTGCTACCTTCAAAGTCGACATCAATGTTATTGTTCGTCACCGTGATCTTAACTGCAATGGTGATATCGGTATGACCGAGACCGTCATCATCGAGCACATCACTAAAACGATAACTACCATCCGGGATCGCTTCGAAACTGGCCCGCGCCAGTTGCTCGGCATAGTCATTCAGCGCCTCGAGCGCCGACGGGTAGGATGATACCCCCATTTGCCGGATCAGCTCGCATAGCCGGGTATGGCCGCAGCGGTTGGCAGCGACCTGGGCGCTGAAGTCACCCCTGGACTCGGCCGGGTTACGCAAATGTGCCATCAGCTCATTCAGCCGGTCTTCATTGAGCCTGTGGTTCTCCACCAGTTTTTGCGGGCTGATCACCAGACCTTCCTGTGCAAGCTCGGTGGATAATGGCATTGATCCCGGTGTTTCGGAGCCGATATCGGCATGATGGGCGCGGTTCGCAACAAATCCCAGCAAGTTATGGTCAATGAATACCGGCGCAATCATGGTCACATCCGGTAAATGGGTACCACCCATGTAGGGGTCGTTGAGAATCACCATGTCGCCGTCGACCCAGTCGATCGCGGACACAATGCCCTGCATCGCGAATGCCATGCTGCCCAGGTGCACCGGGATGTGGGCCGCCTGTGCGCACAGTCCGCCGCTGGCGTCAAACACCGCACAGGAGTAGTCGAGCCGGTCACGGATATTGGGCGAGAATGCCGCTCGCTGCAGGGCTGCGCCCATCTCATCGCAAACAGCCTCGATGCGGTTGGCAAAAATACTCAACTCAACGGGATTCATGATTTAAAAACACCACGCAGCGTATGGAATTAATTGTTTTTATTACGGAAAAATTGCAGATCACAGCAATTATCAGTTGCATTATACATGTGCCTGCCCTATCGTTAGCGCCCAGCTATTTCATATAAAACTTATAAACAGGGGGACAACATGAATCCTTTGAAATCCATTACCGGCACGATCATTTCAGGATTTGTGCTCGCTATCATTATTATGTTCCTGTTGGGCGCGACGGGTACCGCCAATCCCTGGGAATTCTGGGTCTGGCTGCACGTGCTGGTCGGTATTGCCTGGATCGGTCTGCTTTACTATTTCAACTTCGTGCAGGTGCCTGCAGTCGCCACTGCACTGGCTGATTCTGACGGCCCGGGCCCTGCGGGTATCAACAAATATGTCGCCCCGCGCGCCTTGCTCTGGTTCCGCTGGGCCGCACTGGCCACCTGGCTGACCGGGGCTTTGGCACTCGAAGCCATGCATGCCACCGAAGGTTCGGGTTTCGTCGCGGCCTTTGCCTTGCAGGACGGCTATCAACCCATCGGTGTCGGCGCCTGGCTGGGCACCATCATGTTGTTCAATGTCTGGGTGCTGATCTGGCCCAACCAGAAGAAGATCCTGGGCCTTGATGGCCAGCAGCATGATGCTGACACCATCGCCAAATCCAAAACCGTGGCCTTGATGGCATCACGCACCAACACCCTGCTGTCTATCCCGATGATCCTGGGCATGACGGCACAGGGACACGGCCTGCCCTTCTAGGCTAGAGCGGCAGCCGCACCTCGCGGTAAGGCACTGAAACTAAAGGGCGGGCCTGTGATCAGGCCCGCTTTTTTTGCTTGTACACCGAGCCCAATAACGTATAATCAACGCTTTAACGGCAGCCAAGGCTGCCGTTTTTGATTTTGTCGAACGCCTGTTATATGTCTGATAATAAACACCTGATGACAACCTACGCACCGATGGACGTCACCTTCGACCACGGCGAAGGTGCCGTGCTGTGGGACACCAACGGCAAGCAGTATCTTGATGCGCTGGCCGGTATTGCCGTGTGCGGTCTGGGTCATGCCCATCCAGCGGTAACACGGGCCGTGTCGGAACAGGCAGGCAAACTGATTCACACCTCCAACCTGTACCTGATAGAAAACCAGCAACGCCTGGCAGATGCACTTTGCCGCCTGTCCGGGCTTGACCGCGTGTTCTTTTCCAACTCGGGCGCCGAGGCCAACGAAGCG
>JAASSE010000010.1 GCA_021768055.1 Gammaproteobacteria bacterium
AATCGGTATCGGCGGTGGCAGTGCACTCGATGCCGCCAAGGCCATCGCTGGTTTACTGCGCGTGCAACAGCCGGTGGAAGATTATCTCGAAGGCGTCGGTCCGGAGCTGCCGTACCAGGGTCCCGCGGTGCCGCTGATCGCAGTGCCCACCACAGCCGGTACCGGCAGCGAAGCAACCAAGAATGCGGTACTGAGTAAACAGGGTCTGGATGGTTACAAGAAATCATTCCGCGATGACAAGCTGGTTGCCGAGGTTGCAATCGTCGACCCTGACCTGCTGGCCTCCTGCCCGGCAGAAGTAATCGCGGCCAATGGCATGGATGCACTGACGCAGCTCATAGAGTCATACGTTTCGACCAGGGCCAATGTATTCAACGATGCGCTCGGCATCAGCGGCCTGCGCGCAGCGCGTGATGGACTTATACCTTTATATATTAGTAACGGCAGCGATGCAGATGCGCGCGAGCGTATGGCCTATGCATCACTGGTTTCCGGTATCAATCTTGCCCAAACCGGGCTCGGTTCGGTACACGGCCTGGCTTCACCACTGGGTGCTTATTATCCTGTCCCGCATGGTATTGTCTGCGGCACGCTGGTTGCTGCCGCAACTGAAGTCAACATCAACGCGATGTTCGAGCGTGAACCGGACAACCCTGCGCTTGACCGTTATGCACGCATCAGCGAAGTACTGCATCAACAACGCTTCAGCTCACGCGATGAATCGCTGCAGCATCTGGTCAGCCTGTTGAAGCAATGGACTGAAGATCTGCAATTACAAGGTTTATCGCATTACGGGCTGGATCATTCAGGACTTGACCACGTGGTTACAAATTCACGCGGAAGCAGCATGAAGACCAATCCGATTGTGTTGACGGATGAGGAAATCAAGTCGGTGCTGGTGGAACGGCTTTAAATGGTATTCAGTTCCACACCAAGCACGATCTGCAGGGAATGTTTCGTTGGTTTGTTATTCACATGGAAAAGATGCGTTGCGCAATTGCAGTCCGACGATCCGAAACCTGTTAACGGCACTGTGAAGCTTGCATCATCACTCAATCGCTTCGCCCAGTCATGCTCCCTGCGTTGTTGATAAATACACCAGGATTCGCTTAATTCACAAAACTTGCGTAAATAATCGATATGCCAGTGCGGCCTTGATGCGATTTTGCGGTGGTGGTTCATCCTTGCCTGTACCCCACCCGGCCCGAAGGCACTACCGACGTACAGGTAATAACCAGGTAGGATTTCAAATTCTCCGAGCTTACCGACCGCCAATTGCTCATTTTGCTTGCATTGCAGCAGCAGTAAGTAGGTGCCGGGTAAAGCAGTACCAGTATTATCATTCATCGAAGCCGCTATGACCTGTAGCTGGTTCCTAGTCTCTGGACTCTGTTTTATGAGCTGGCGCAAACAGCGGAACATTGCGGTGTTTGAAAAACGGTATCAGCAGCATGCCAGCAACGAAGCCACCGATATGTGCACCGTAGGCGATACCGCCCAGTTGTTCCGCGCTTAACCAGGAATTGAACAGCTGCAGCACAAACCAGAATCCCAACACCCAGTAGGCCGCGATGCGCTGGGTAAAAATCAGCACACCTACCGGTATCACCACCAGCACCCGTGCATGCGGGTGCAGTAGCAGGTACGCACCCAGTACACCGGATATCGCGCCACTGGCACCGATCATGGGGATTTCCGAAGAAGGATTCGGCACTGCCTGCGCCAGAGCGGCGATAATACCGCATACCAGGAAAAACACGATAAAACGCGTGTGCCCCATGGCGTCCTCAACATTGTTGCCGAATATCCACAGGTACAGCATGTTACCGATCAGGTGCATCCAGCCGCCATGCAGGAACATGGACGAAAAAATCGACATCCACGCAGCCGGCAATATATCCAGCCCCGGCGCCAGGCTCTTGCCATCGAGTAGCACTGCCGGGATCACACCAAATGCATAAACGGCGCGCTGCACCGCATCGCCCAGTGAAATCTGCCAGAAAAACACCGCGATGCAGGCAGCGATCAGCACAATCGTCACGAATGCCGTGGTACGGGTCGGATTGTCATCGTGAATCGGAAACATCGTTGGTCTCTGTTAACGCAAAGCTGTATTTTCTCATACCAGGCAGTTGGTGTATTGTGTGATGATGTCCGACAAGCATTCATGCTGTGTGTATCTCGGCGAAGAACTGGCGCGCTATGCATTTGGCGATGACCATCCATTCGGGCCGTTGCGTCATGACGTGTTCAAACAGGAACTGTATGACAGGAAGCTCGACAGCAAAGTGGATATTCTTCAACCCGTGATGGCCGATCAGGCCACTCTCGAACTGTTTCATGAGCATGACTACATCGAAACAGTAAAGAAGATGTCCAAACTCGGTATTGGCTACCTCGACCAGGGAGACACGCCGGCTTTTATCGGCATGTACGAAGCCGCCTCGACTGTTGCCGGCACCGTGTGCAATGCCATCGACAGGCTCATCAACAGGGAATACAAGCGCGCCTTTGTTCCAATTGCAGGATTGCATCATGCCCGCCGTCATATTGCAGCAGGATTCTGCGTGGTAAATGATTGCGGTATTGCCATCGAATATCTTAACCAGCATCACCATATCAAACACGTTGCCTATGTTGATATCGATGCCCATCACGGCGACGGCGTGTTCTACGGATTTGAAGATGATCCAAATCTGATCTTCGCTGACTTTCATGAGGACGGGCGTTTTCTTTATCCGGGGACCGGTGCAATATACGAAACCGGAAAGGGCGATGCTGAAGGCACCAAGCTGAATATACCCATGCCGCCGGGTGCTGATGACAGGGCCTTTATGCAGGTATGGCCTAAAGTTGAAGACTATTTACGCAGAAGAAAACCCGAATTCATTTTGTTGCAGTGCGGTGCTGACAGCATAGAAGGTGATCCTATTACACACATGGCCTACTCCGAATCATCCCATGCGTATGCCGCTGGACGCTTACGTGCGCTTGCCGATGAGTATTGTGATGGCATGCTGCTGGCTTTGGGCGGCGGCGGTTACAATCACGATAACATCGCAAAAACCTGGACCGCTGTTGTTGAAGCAATGATTGCCTCAACAAAGTAACGAGGGACGAGTAACGAGTGGCGAGGAAAATTAGTATAGCTGAAATAGGTACCAGGCAGCGGTTGTAGTCGGTTAACGCTTCGCTACTCTGCCAACGTGAGTGTAAACACATCACCCAGCGCCTGACGCATCTGGTCGATGCTCAGATATTTACCATCGGGCACATCATCCCAGTTCTGGCAGGTGATGCGGTACACATCCGGCTGTTTTTCCGACTTGAGGTACATCATGGTCAGGTAGTTTAAAAACAAGGGGCCATCGCTTCCACCGGAGGCCAATGAAGCATACAGCACTTCATCTATTGACGCGTTTTCTGCATCATCGATTATCCTGGTAACAACAAATGTATCTGGTTGAACTGTGCGTTCGCTCTCACTGATCGTGTACAGCTCAAACTTGCAATTCGGATAATAGAAATCGATATCTCTTGAACTGGACGTTTTGCCATTTTGGAGATAGACCGATGTCATATTCGGCAGAATGGTTATCGGCCTGTTCAATGTAAAGGTCGCTCCCACAGTTACCGAATAGAACTGTGATGACGTATCCTTTATCACATTGGCTTCAGTGCATGCGGTTAACGGCAGCGTAATAATCAAGGCAACAGACAATAAGTAATGTTTCATAAAATTCTCCTTACATCTACTCCTGACCAGTCATGCGGGTGTTAATTCCGCTGCGAATCATTTTTCAACGATGGTGTAATTTTATCCATTCACCTGTCTCGATCCTAGCCTGCAAGACCGCGCCGGGCGGGCTTGAAAAACGGTACTTCGACCCAATATATACCCGAAACGTTTACTACCGGTAAGATTGATGGCTGATTCCAAACATATTGTCTGCTCGAACTGCCAGGCAACCAATCGCGTGCCGACAGACAGACTTTCACAGGGAGCCGTCTGTGGCAAATGCAAATCACCCCTGTTCAAACAGAAGCCGATCGAGCTGACAACGCGTAATTTCAACAAGATAACGCAAAACAACGATATCCCGGTACTGGTCGATTTCTGGGCCCCGTGGTGCGGCCCGTGCAGGATGATGGCGCCGGTTTTCGAACAGGCGGCCGGTCAGCTTGAGCCTGATATGCTGCTGGCGAAGCTGAACACTGAAAATGAACACGCCATCGCCGCCCACTACGGTATCAGAAGCATACCAACACTGGCGATTTTCAAGGGCGGACGTGTTATTGCGCAACAGGCCGGCGCCATGGATATCAACAACCTGACCAACTGGGCACGGGCATACGCATGATCGGTAGGGCTCCTGCTGTTGACGGAACCTGCCCCGGTAAACATTTGTTAAAAAGAGTTACGCGACAGCTTTTGTTTTATTATGATAGCTATGTCAATACAGCGTATTCACCACTATGCCACAGGTCCACTTCAGGTTTTATGCTGAACTGAACGACTTCTTGAAAGTCGGGCAGCATCATAAACGATTTACCATCGACCTTGACCGGCGCACATCAATAAAGGACCTGATCGAATCACTCGGTGTGCCGCATACGGAAGTTGAAGTGATACTGGTCAACGGTCATTCCGTTGATTTCAGCTATATCGTCAAGGACAACGACGATATCAGTGTGTACCCGGTATTCGAAACTGTCGATATCACGCCGTTGCTCAAGCTCAGGAGCCAGCCTTTACGCACAATGCATTTTGTACTCGACTGTCATCTCGGCAGACTGGCACGCTATCTCAGGCAATTGGGTTTCGATACCTTGTACAGGAATGACTATGATGATGAAACACTGGCGCAGATTTCCGCGAAAGAGCATCGCATCCTGTTGACGCGTGACCGCAGCCTGCTGAAGCGCAGCATCATTACCCATGGCTACTTCGTTCGTGAATCTGATCCGCGCAAACAGCTGGATGAAGTTCTTAACCGCTTCGACCTGAAAAACAGTATCACACCTTTCGGGCGCTGCACCCGCTGCAATGGCATAGTTGTCCCTGTCGATAAGGAAACCATCGATGACCAGCTGGAACCAAAAACACGCAAGTACTTTGATACGTTCTGGCAATGCAGTGAATGTAAACAGATCTACTGGGAAGGCAGTCATGTAGACAAAATGCACGAACTAAATTTGGAAGTCATGCAATAATACAATCTAACAACAAGACTAAAAATAATAATAAACCCATGTTCCAGTTTTTCCTCGTCCCTCGTCCCTCGTCCCTCGCCACTGTCTTTTAAATGCTCGCCCACATCTGGTTCGGATTTTTTGCTGTCGCATTTATTTCCGCCCTCTACCAGTGGCTGTTCAATGGTCACGCTGCTATTTTTTCGGAGATCATTCAATCGACCTTCGACATGGCAGCGCTCAGTGTTGAAGTTGCCATCGGCCTGATCGGGGTGCTGTGCTTGTGGCTGGGCTTTTTCCGCATAGCCGAGAAATCCGGCCTCATTAATATACTGTCACGCGCGCTCGAGCCCTTGTTTACCCGGCTGATGCCGGAAGTCCCGCGCGGACACAAAGCTCATGGCAGCATTACCATGAATATTGCCGCCAACATGCTCGGGCTGGACAACGCGGCCACGCCCATGGGGCTGAAGGCCATGCAGGATCTGCAGCAACTCAATCCGGTCAAGGAAAACGCGACCAACGCACAAATTCTGTTCCTGGTTCTAAATACTTCGTCCGTGACATTGCTGCCTGTCACTATATTTATGTACCGCGCCCAACAGGGCGCAGCGGAGCCGACCGCGGTATTTATACCCATCTTAATGGCAACCTCAGCTTCCACACTGGCCGGGCTCATCGCCGTTGCCTGGGTTCAGCGTATCCAGCTGTTCGACAGGATCATACTGTCCTACCTTTTCGGCTTTGCCGTACTCATGGCTGCACTCGCGACTTACCTGGTTTCGCAACCGGCGGAACAGATGGCATCTGCCTCCAGCGTGCTGGGCAACCTGGTGTTATTCAGCATCATCATGCTGTTCTTGTTCGCAGGCTGGTGGAAAAAGATCAATGTATACGATGCGTTTATCGATGGCGCGAAGGAAGGTTTTGATGTTGCCGTCAGGCTGATACCGTTTCTTGTCGGCATGCTGGTTGCAATCGGTGTACTGCGCACTTCAGGTGTACTGGATGGCATCATCGTTGGGATTGAAGCACTATTCTCGGCAATTGGCATGAACACTGATTTTGTTCAGGCGTTGCCAACCGCGCTCATGAAGCCACTCAGTGGCAGCGGTGCCCGCGCGATGATGCTGGAAACCATGAATAATTTCGGCGTGGATTCGTTCCCTGCTACCGTTGCCGCCATCATGCAAGGCAGTACTGAAACAACATTCTATGTGCTCGCCGTCTACTTCGGCAGCGTTGGCATCAAACACGTACGCCATGCTGTTTCATGCGCCCTGGTCGCGGATCTTGCAGGAATTCTGACCGCCATTTTTGCAGGATACTGGTTCTTTTCCTAGTTAGCCGTAATCCAGAAGCCGATTTTTGACTGGATTATTTAAAAAAAACATCCCAGAATAAACTTTCCAGACATTCCGCATTAAATAATCAAGAATCCGCCTATGCGAAAATCACTGTTAATACCCGCCATCCTGCTGTCCAATATGATGTTGGGAGCTTGTTCAATGGACCAGATGCTGGTTCGCTCCTCCGTTCCCCTTATTGAAAGCGGTGTCGAAGCGCTCAATCATGAAACCGATCTCGAACTGGCAGAAGAATCCATCCCAGCCAACCTGAACATGCTGCAGGGCATGATCAATATCGATCCGAACAACGCACAGTTACATACCTTCGCGGCACAGGCATTTTACGGACTGGCCTATGGTTTTAACGAAGATAGCAGGCCAGGGCGCGCCTCTGATTTTTATCTGCGCGGCATGAAACATGGCCTCACGGCGCTCGAAGTTAGCGGCGCCCACGATCTGTTTAACACGCCAATTGCTGACTTTGAAAAACAGATCAACCGCCTCGGTAAAGGCAGTGTGCCTGCCATGTTCTGGACTGCCAGTTGCTGGGCCAAGTGGATTGATCTGCACCGCGATGACACCGAGGCCATCTCACAGCTCTCAAGAGCAACAGCACTGATGCAGCGTGTTATTGATCTGGAAGATACCTTTTATTACGGTGGCGCGCACATGTACTTCGGTGTCTACTATGGCAGCCGAGCACCCATACTTGGCGGTAACTTTAAAAAGTCACGCCAGCATTTCGATCGTGCACGTAAAATTACAAACAGCAAATTACTTATCCCGGATTTATTGCAGGCACAGTATCTTGCACGACAGGAAAACGACCGTGAGCAATTCAACACACTTTTAACCAACATCATCAATGCACCTGATGACTTAATGCCTGAGCTGGGCCTGCAAAACCAGATTGCAAAACGTAAAGCTGCCTTATTACTGAAGAAGGAGCGTGAATGGTTTTAAGAACGCTTTTTCTGGTACTGTTGATCGCCTTCAGTGGCAACAGTATCGCTAAAACCTATACCCTGAAATTTGCCACCTTGATGCCCACCGGCACCGCATGGTCAAAAATTCTGGATGACTGGGTCAAGGAAGTAGAAGCAAAGAGTAATGGCCGAATAAAATTCAAGATGTACTCAGGCGGCGTCATGGGCGATGAACCTGACGTGTTGCGCAAGATCCGCAAAGGCCAGTTACACGGCGGCATGTTTACCGGTTACGGTATCGGCCGCATCTATTCGCCTGCACGTGTACTTGAAGTGCCGTTTCTGTTCAAAAACACGGATGAATCGGATTATGTACGCGAGCGCATGATGCCCGACCTTGAAAAAGGTTTTCGAGAAAGCGGCTTTGAACTGCTGGGCTGGCCTGAAGTCGGCTTTGTACATTTATTCTCTAGACAACGTATAGAATCGGTCGATGACATCAGGAAACTTCGCATCTGGTTGTGGCAAGGCGACCCGCTGGGTGAAGCATTTTTCAAGGCTGCCGATATTGATCCCATCCCATTGTCCATCATCGACGTTTACACGCAACTATCCGCCAAACATGGCAGTATCAACACGGTTTATTCTTCAACATTCGGCGCCATTGCATTGCAATGGTATTCCAAACTCAAGTATGCGACGCGCATTCCACTCACCAATGCCATAGGCGGGCTGGTCGTCAGCAACCGTTTCTATAAAAAGCTTCCGGATGACCTCAAGCAACTACTTAAAACAAGCGGCAAGAGAATGAGTGATGAGATCCGCATCAGCGCACGTATTGAAAATGAAAAAAGCGTCAGCATTCTTGAAAAAAACGGTATTGAATTTATGTTTGACTGGGATGAAGTCAATATGGACGAAATACTGGAGATCCGTGACAACGCCGCCATGCACCTGGAACAAACCGACTACATACCTGCCAGAACGTTTGCAAAAACACGGATGCTGGTCACGGAGTATCGACAGTCACAAACGGCTGAAGGCCAGCAATCCACGACGACTGTTCCGTGATGAAAAAACTTGAACAGCAGCTGGTAAAAATTGAATGCATAATAGCCGGCACCAGCCTGCTGCTGTTACTGCTCTTATCACTATTTCAAATCATTACACGCAACCTTTTTAATTTCGGCTATCCCGAAATTGAAATTATCAACCGTAACCTGCTGGTTATGTGTGGCACCATGGGTGCGGTGATAGCAACATCCAAGTTCAGGCACATCAAGGTAGACGCACTAACAACCTTCATGAGCAAAAGGCAGCTGGTACTTCTGCGGTGCCCATTGGCGTTATTCTCCGCTGCTGTCTGTATCTTGATGTGCTATCACGCAGCCATTTTCGTAATGGATGAATGGCAATATGCACCGGCAAATGAACGCTGGGCACTACCCTTCACGCTGATATACCCGGTCGGGTTTGGACTTCTGGGATTGCATTTTCTGCTTATCTGCAAAAGGAAGGCGGCATAATGAGCCTGCTTGCGCTGATACTGGTCATACTTGCGTTGATCGGCGCGCCGCTGTTTATCGTACTTGCCGCCGGCGGCCTGGTTGCCAGTTATGCGGCAGACATCAGTCCTGATATCCTGATAATTGAGATGCACCGGCTGGCGACCTCGCCCAACATGATCGCCATACCTTTATTCACCTTTGCCGGGGTGCTGATGGCAAGCGGTGGCGCGCCACAAAGGCTGGTTAATTTTTACCGTGCCGCATTCGGCTGGATGCCGGGCGGATTTGCCATCGTCGCTATCGGCTCATGCGCTTTTTTTACTACTTTTTCCGGCGCTTCCGGCGTCACTATTCTTGCATTGGGCGGCCTGCTCTATCCGATACTTGTTGGCGAGGGTTACAAGGAAAAATTCACGCTTGGCCTGTTGACCACGTCCGGCTCGCTCGGGCTGCTGTTTCCGCCCAGCCTGGCCATTCTTGTTTTTGGCATCGTCGCCGGTGTCGGCATCGACAAGATGTTTCTCGCCGGCATCGTTCCCGGCATCGTATTAATGATCCTCCTGGCTATTTACAGCATGATCCATGGCAACAGGCTGCACGTGGAAAAGCACCCGTTTGAACTGGACGCGCTGACACAAAGCATACGCGGCTGCATCTGGGACATCTTTCTGCCAATTGGTATCGTCGTAGGCATCTTTGGCGGATTCGTTTCTATCATGGAAGCTGCTGCTGCCACAGCTGCCTACGTTATCTTTGTCGAGGTCTACGTCTACAACGAGATTGATCTCAGAACGCAGTTTTTCGGTTTACTCGTTGAAACCAGCATCCTGTTCGGCAGCCTGCTTGCGATCCTGCTGGTCGCTCTTGGCCTCACCAATTTAATGATCGAC
>JAASSE010000107.1 GCA_021768055.1 Gammaproteobacteria bacterium
AAGCTCGACCTGGTACTCAACCATCTGTCGGTGCGCTCACCGCAGTTCGTCGATTTGCTGGAAAACGGAAATGAATCACCCTACCGGGATTTTTTCATCGACTGGAACAAGTTCTGGAAGGACCATGGCACCATGGGGTCAAATGATCACGTGATCCCGCACAAGGAACACCTGGACAAACTGTTCATGCGCAAACCCGATCTGCCGATTTTGAAAATGCGCTTTCCTGACGGCAGCCTGCAGGCATACTGGAATACCTTTTACCAAAAAATTGAGTTCGACGAGATCACCGCAGAGGACTTTGAACATATCAAGTGCCTCGATCCAAAGGATGCAACTGAAATCGCGAACCACATCAAGGTGGTGATCGACTACAAGGGACAACTGGAATCAGCGGACATGGCAGAAATCGCACAACTCAACCACGAAATAACCAAGGATGACCTGATCGCAGCGGTGTGCCACAAGCGTGAATACCTGGGCCAGATGGATCTCAATGCCCGCTCCGAGCTGGTATGGGACTTCTACGATGATACCCTGCGCAAGCTTAGCGAGTACGGTGCCAAAATTGTCCGCCTGGATGCGTTCGCCTACCTGCACAAAGAACCCGGCCAACCGAATTTCTTCAATCGGCCCGGCACCTGGGACTATCTCGAACGTTTACGTGGTATCGCACAAAAGTACGACTTGATCATCTTCCCCGAAATCCATACCGAGTACGGCGCCGGCATCCATGAAGAAATTGCGCAGCAAGGCTACCCCATCTATGACTTCTTCCTTCCCGGGCTGGTGATCGATGCGCTTGACCGGGGCAACAACGAAGCGTTGTTGCGCTGGATCGAGGACATTCTCACCAAAAACCTGCAGACCATCAATATGCTCGGCTGCCATGACGGTATCCCGGTGCTTGACCTCAAGGGCAAGCAGGTCGACGGTTCGTACCGGCCGGGGCTGTTGGACAATGAATTGATCGAGGCCACCGTCGACCGCATTATCGAACGCGGCGGCATGACCAAGAACCTGTACGATGCTGACGGTAAAAAGATCGACTACTACCAGGTCAACGCCACCTTCTTCAGTGCACTGGGTGAGGACGAGCAAAAGCTGCGCCTGGCCCGTGCAATCCAGATGTTCATGCCCGGTGTACCGCAGGTGTGGTACCTGGACCTGTTTGCCGGCACCAACGACTATGCCGCCGCGCAAAGGGGACGTACCGCGGGTCACAAGGAGATCAACCGTACCACGTTGAAGCAGATCGACATCGAGCAAGGACTGAATCGCCCCATCGTACTGGACCAGATCGAAATGATCCGCCTGCGCAACACCTCGCCGGCATTTAATGGCGAGATAAAGGTCATTGAAACCGAACCGCATCGCTTACATATCAGCTGGCAGCACCCGCAAGCGACGGCAACATTAAAAGCAGACCTGCGTGATCACGGTTTCACGATCAGCCAGAACAAAGGTGATGGCGAAGAAATACTGATGACTTTTGAGTCCTGACCCCCGCTCGATTTTCGCACCCGCCCGCTATACAGTATCTCCATGAAAATACTTGCAACCGACCTGGACCGAACCTTGCTGCCAAATGGCAGCTGGCCGGCAGACCCGGGTGCCATAGAGCTGTTCAATGAACTCACACAAAAGCATGACGTGCTCGTGGTCTATGTGACCGGGCGTAACCTGCAACTGTCCGAGAACGCGATCAAAGAGTATGGGATCCGTTACCCCGACGTGCTCATCGGTGACGTCGGTACCTCGATACGCAAATACGAACAGGGACAATGGCATCATGACCGCGGCTGGGACACGTATGTGAAAAAAACCAGTCCGAGATGGGACGCCGAGGTCGTGCGCAAAGCCGTCAGCGGCATCGACGGCCTCACCGAACAGGAGCGCGAACATTGCGGACCGTTCAAGCAAAGCTACTATGTTGACCACAATAATAAGGAAGCCATATTGCAACAGGTCGATCAGCGTATCAAAGGCAAATATGACGAAGTCATTATATACAGCTACGACTCCCAGACAGGTAATGGCCTGCTCGACTTGCTACCGCAAAGCGCAACCAAGCAGACTGCACTGGAATACATCGCCGACGAATTCGGTGCCAGCAAAACGGACGTGGTGTTTTGCGGCGACAGCGGCAATGACGTGTTCCCGTTGACCGCGGGCTTTTCCGGTGTGCTGGTACGCAACGCGGACGAGCAGCTCGTCACCAACGTGAAGCAGGCCCAGGAAACAAACCCGGAACTCAGGATTTATTTCGCCAGGGGCGGCTTCAAAGACCTGAATGGTTATTACACCAGCGGCGTCATCGAAGGCGCCTACCACTACGGCCTGTTCAACGATACCGAATAATCCCATTGCACTGATTCATTACAACCGGTCTCTATATCAACTGGCCGTGCAATAACCTGGCAGTATCAATAACAATATTGCCCCGGGCAAAATTTATACGTACGATGGCAACTAATCCTGTTACCCCTGGTTGCAAGCTGTGATTTCTGACTATCTCCTGGATATTATTATTTTGCTAATGGCAGCCGTCATCGCGGTTCCAATATCACAAGCGGCCAGGCTCGGGGCCGTGCCGGGTTTCCTGATCGCCGGTGTACTGGTTGGCCCGTCCGGGCTTGGCCTGATCAGCAACATAAGTGAAATCAGAAATCTCGCGGAAATCGGCGTAGTACTGCTGCTGTTTGTGATTGGCATCGAGCTGAAACCGTCGCGCCTGTGGAAAATGAAGCGGCTGGTATTTGGACTGGGCAGCCTTCAGGTAATCATCACAGGTGCATTGCTTGGAGCCGTGGGTTATTTCTTCTTCGGCCTGTCGCTGCGAGCGGCCATATTAATCGGACCCGCACTCGCACTGTCTTCAACAGCATTCGTGATCCAGCTGCTGTCTGAACAAGGACTGGTTACCACGACGTATGGGCGCGCCTCTATTTCCGTGTTATTACTTCAAGACCTTGCCGTGATTCCGTTATTAATACTGGTGTCGTTGCTGGCAATGCCTGAGTTAACTATCGGTGAAAATATCGGGCTTGCGCTGGCAGAATCCTTATTGATACTCGGACTGGTCGTGCTACTGGGGAGATATTTTTTACACCCACTGCTGCATCGTGTAGCACTTTCAGATAACCCGGAAATATTTACTGCCTCCGCAGTTCTTATCGTCCTGGGTACAGCTTTTATAACAGAGCATGCCGGCCTTTCCATGGCCATGGGTGCGTTTCGGGCTGGCTTGCTTATATCCGATTCATTCTACCGGCACCAGGTGCTGGCAGAAATCCAGCCTTTTCGCGGTCTGCTGCTTGGACTGTTTTTCATGTCGATGGGCATGTCGCTTAACCTGGAGTTGCTGCTGGAAAATCCATTGCCTTCACTAGGAATGTTGCTCTTGTTGTTAAGTATAAAGGCTGCAGTGCTTTTCCCTTTGGTCAGCTGGTTCGGGCTCAAGAACAAAAACGGTATTGCAACTTCACTGGTGCTGGCCCAAAGCGGAGAGTTCGCACTGGTGCTTTTTTCACTAGCTTTCCAGTCCGATATCCTGACTGAAACCCTGTTTCAGCAACTCCTGCTGGTTGTGTTGCTCAGTATGCTGGTAACACCGGCGCTGGCTAATTTTGCCCGGAGCCTGGTTCTAGAGCAGAGTTTAGTGACTGGTATTAGCGCGGAAGCTGAAACTGAAATACCCACTGAAACGCCCATCGTGCTCGCAGGATTCGGCCGCGTGGGGCACAGGATAGGCGAGATCCTGACGCTCGCAGGCATACCTTTTGTCGCGCTGGATTCCAATGCTTCAATTGTCAGTAATGAACGCATCAAAGGTCACCCTGTTTTTTTCGGTGACGTGCGCAATCCGGAATTACTGGAAACCGCCGGGGCCCGAAATGCACAGACTATCATCGTGACCCTGAATGACCCGGAGGCCGCTGAACAGGTGGTGTCTTCACTACGTAAAACCCATCCCAACATAAACATTTATGTGCGCGGCCGCAGCCTCGACCAATGCAGCAAATTGCGACTCCTGGGCGCAACGGGTGCCGTATCAGAGAACCTGGAAGCAAGCCTGGAACTTGCGCGACTGGCGCTGACAAGCTCAGGGCTCAAGAAGAAAAAACGCGACGCCATCCTGGATGATTTCCGCCGTACCTATCACGCCCAGATTGATGATGTATTTTAATTACGGGTAAAAAATTATTGTGAGAGAAGGTCCGCTCACGACCCAAGGCGGACATTACTATAGGGATGAATAGCTATGTGTATAATTGGGTAAATTTTTCACGAGGCGTGATGTTATGGATACTAGGGCCTGTAATCTTTCGCTAATTATTTTGGTGGCATTTTTATCTTTCAATACTTCCGCCAGTAAAACTGACCTAAATAAATTAGAGCTTCGATGTGAGGAAGCGAGAGAGAAAAAAATCGCACCACTTCGAAAAGCAGCTATTGAGGAGTGTGTGGCGAAAGACCGTAATCCGAGAGATGCGCGTGAAAAATGTGAAAAGTTTTACATTGATTACGGGGCTGGTGTCCGCTATAAATCAGGTGGTCATAAAGAGAGAATGTTTAATGACTTGCCAGAGTGTCTTGAATTCTACGAGGCAGAAAAGGCAAGCAAGAAAGATTCAAGACGCTGATATCAATTAAACATGAAAGCCATGATATCAGTAACGATACACCCATCTGAAAACTTAACAGATCATCTTATTATACACCGCCCGCTTCTGGCCGATAGCGGACAGTTATATGTTTCTTTGTCCAGGACTACTCGTTACTATTGTTAAATAAAATCCGGCCGCACCATGTAGGCTAGGCGCCAGTTGTCATCTGTTCGTTCCAGACAGATCAGCGTTCCCGGCAGTGAAGCAAACTCGGTGTCCGGGTTGCCAGTGAGCAGAGTTGAGCACAACCGTGACACGAACGGCATGTGGCTCGCGATCAGGATGTTGCCATTCATTTGTTCTATATCGCCGACGATCTCGACCGGGTCATCATTCGGGCTCAGGCCGTCCGTTTTAACCGGCGAAATATCGGGGGCGAGCAATTCTGCAATGATCTGCGCAGACTGTTCGGCGCGGGTTTTGCCGCTGTGAAACACGGTATCGATATGCACATCCATGTTCTGCATGTGCATCGCGAGCACACGAATATCGCTACGCCCTTTTTTCGACAAAGGACGATCCGGATCGATTTCCTTGGGTTCAGCCTCTCCGTGCTGAAGTATGTATAAGTACAATTTATTTAAACGGGCGTATCAGAAATAATTGTTCTCTTCTTCCCACCACACATCACCTTCCGCAAGCACACCACCAATATCGGA
>JAASSE010000108.1 GCA_021768055.1 Gammaproteobacteria bacterium
AATGGTCAACATGCAGTTGATCAACGGCGTCAGCTTTACCAAGGGATGCTACCCAGGGCAGGAAATTGTTGCGCGTATGCATTACCTGGGAAAACTAAAACGCCGTATGTATCGCATTGGCTTTGACAGCAGCGAACAACCAGATACAGGCACCGCGTTGGCTACCGAGACATCAACTGCAAGCCAGGATATCGGTACCATCCTCAGCGCCCAGGAAAATCCGGACGGCAATTACGAAGCGCTGGCCGTGATCCAGGTCAACGATGCTGAAAACAGCAAGCTAAGACTGGGTGATGCCAAAGGGCCTGAAGTAACGGTACTGGATCTGCCCTATGCGTTTGATGACGAGGACAAGCAACCCGCAAAGTAACAAAGACTTTGCGCCCCTTCGATTAACTCAGGACAGGCTTTGCGGTAAATAAAGCTTATTCCTGCGGTTCCGCTTCCGCTCTCATATGCGGGAACAGGATCACATCACGAATTGACGGTTGGTCAGTCAACAGCATCACCAGCCGGTCGATGCCGATGCCCTCGCCCGCAGTTGGCGGCAGACCGTGTTCGAGCGCGCGGATATAGTCCGCATCGAAATGCATGGCTTCCTGGTCGCCTGCTTCTTTCTCTTCCACCTGTTTCCTGAAGCGTTCCGCCTGGTCTTCCGGGTCATTCAGCTCGGAGAAGCCGTTGGCAATTTCACGGCCGCCGATAAACAGCTCAAAGCGGTCGGTAACAAATGGATTGGCATCATTAACACGTGCAAGCGGCGATGTTTCCTTGGGGTACTCGGTGATAAAGGTCGGGTCCTTGAGCTTGTGCTCTACAGTCTTTTCAAATATCTCGACCTGTATTTTTCCAAGACCATATTTTTCCTGGAGCGGAATATCGAGCGATTCAGCCAGCTTGCGTGCAGAGCTGTAATCAGACAGCTCAGCCTCAGTGACACCCGGGTTATATTCAAGAATGGATTCAAGCACTGTCATGCGCCTGAAGGTTTTGCCGAAATCATGTTCTTCACCCTGATATTTAACCAGGGTGCTACCAAGCACTTCGGTGGCCAGTTTTCTCAGCAGATCTTCCGTCAGATCCATCAGATCATGGTAATCCGCATAAGCCTGGTAAAACTCCAGCATGGTGAACTCGGGATTGTGGCGCGTAGACACGCCTTCGTTGCGGAAACTGCGATTGATTTCAAACACGCGTTCAAAACCGCCAACTACGAGCCGCTTGAGGTAAAGTTCAGGGGCGATGCGCAGAAACATCGACAGGTCCAGTGCGTTGTGATAGGTCTCGAACGGACGCGCTGTTGCTCCACCCGGTATGATTTGCATCATCGGTGTCTCTACTTCTATGTAGTCATGATGAATGAAGTAATCACGAATGAAGGCGATGATTTTTGCGCGTAACTTGAAAGTTTCCTTGACCTCCCAGTTCATGATCAAGTCAATATAACGCTGGCGATAACGGATTTCTGTATCGGTCAAACCGTGAAATTTTGCCGGCAGTGGTCGTAATGCCTTGGTCAGCAGGCGGATATGGTCGACCTTGACAGACAGCTCACCTGTCTTGGTCTTGAACATGACACCCTCGGCGCCGATCAGATCACCGATGTCCCATTTCTTGAACTGTTCGTTATAGACACCTTCGGGCAGGTTATCGCGCTGAAGAAACAGCTGGATCTGGCCGGACATGTCCTGCAGCGTTGCGAAACTGGCCTTACCCATGACGCGTTTGGCCATCATGCGCCCTGCTACCAATACGCGTACCTGCATCGCTTCGAGTTCATCAGCGGTTTTATCATCGTATTCAAGGTGCAGCCCTTCGGCCAATGAATCACGCCTGAAGTCATTGGGGTATGCAATTTCCTGTTCACGCAACTGGGCCAGCTTTTCGCGGCGTTGCGCGATAAGCTTGTGTTCGTCTTCCTGTGTCAGTGTTTTGTTTTCGTCGTTCATGTATGAAATTATTTATAAAAATACGGCATTAGCCTGGAAATCACGTTCGTCCTGAGCTTGTCGAAGGAGAACGTGATTTTGAATATAGTCGTAACCTATCCCAATCTTGCGCGATCAATGCTTCTTTTTTTTCTCCTGCTCCAACCTTTTATCTGGCGCTCCACGGTGAGCGCTTCTTCTCTTGTATTAAATTCCTGAGAAAACATTAGATTAACTGGTCGTCTTGAATATGTATAACCAGCAATCACGCCTTTACTATGTTCACTGATCCTTTTCTCTAGATTATCTGTATGTCCTGCATAATATGAACCATCAGAGCATTTCAGAATATACACCCAAAACATTAAATACCTCCATGTATATAATCCGTTCATGGTTCGACAAGCTCACCACGAACGGGTATGGGTTGATTATTATTTACAAACCACTCTTCAGACTCGCCTCGATAAACATATCAATCCCACCATCCAGCACCGCCTGCGTATTACCCGTCTCAACATTGGTGCGCAGATCCTTGATGCGCGACTGGTCGAGTACATAGGAACGTATCTGGCTGCCCCAGCCAATATCCGACTTAGATTCCTCAACCGCCTGCTGATCGGCATTGCGTTTCTGCACTTCCAGTTCGTACAACTTTGCTTTCAACTGCTTCATTGCCGTCGCCTTGTTCTTGTGCTGCGAACGGTCGTTCTGGCATTGTACAACTACACCGCTAGGCATGTGCGTAATACGAACCGCGGACTCGGTGCGGTTTACGTGCTGGCCGCCAGCACCACTGGCGCGGTAAACATCGATCCTCAAGTCCGCCGGATTGATATCGATCTCGATCTCATCATCGATTTCAGGTGAAACGAAGACGGCCGCAAAAGATGTGTGACGGCGGTTGCCGGAATCGAATGGTGACTTACGCACCAGCCTGTGCACACCGGTTTCCGTGCGCAGTCTGCCGAATACGTAATCGCCGGTAAACCGGACCGTCGCACTTTTAATGCCGGCAACATCGCCAGCCGAGACTTCGATCAGCTCGGTACCGAAGCCGTGCGCTTCGCCCCAGCGCAAATACATGCGCAGCAGCATTTCAGCCCAGTCCTGCGCTTCAGTACCGCCGGAACCGGCCTGGATATCAAGATAGGCATTGCAGGCATCCATTTCACCGGAAAACATGCGCCGGAATTCGAGTTCCTCGACCTGCTTCTGCAGATCCGCCAGGTCCTGTTCGACCGCCTCGACGCTGTCTTCATCATTCTCTGCGACTGCCATTTCGAGCAGTTCACCGGCGTCGTTCAGACCGGTCTCGAGTTGCTCCAGGACCACGACGATTTTTTCCAGCCGTGACCTGTCCTGGCCCAGTTTCTGCGCCTGCTCAGGATCATTCCAGATATCAGGCTGCTCCAGTTCGCGGATTACTTCCTCGAGCTCTTCCTTGCGTGTATCGAAGTCAAAGATACCCCCTTAGCGACTCTGAGCGTTCGCGAAGATCATTGATTTGATTGGTGATTGCGTTGACTTCCATCGGTGTTTTCTGCTGCTTTTCAAAAGCAGCAGATCTTACCTTAAGACGAGTTTTATTGCATAAGTTCAGTGATATTCAGGCAGCGGATTTCTTCGCGACATTGTCTCTCAGGTATACCGGCACCGCCTGTGCAGCCGGCACGTGGTTGCCTGCTGCATATTCGGGTATGGCAAGCTCGAGTATCGCCTGCGCCGAAGGATAGCAGTCCTCGAGCTGCTGTGAGACCGTGCCGCTGCCGAGCCGCTCGCACAGAACTTCAGCATAGCCCGACCAGCCACTACCGGCGCCGACCCAGTCGGTGCCGTCCGGGAGGGGAACCTGCTGTGGCGGCACTACCTGCTCTTCGCCGAGCAGGCGCATGATGCCGTTGTCATCGGCCTGGTAAGCGCCCCAGTAAACCTCGTGCATACGCGCATCGAGTGCGGCGAGCACGCGACTGGCCCCGTTCTCTGACAATGCACGCTGCGCAATCGCAGCCAGTGTCGATACCGGCACCACCGGAATATCGTGCGCGAAGCCGATACCCTGGACCACGCCGGCGGCGATGCGCACACCCATGAATGAACCGGGGCCGCGCGCAAAAGCCAGTGCATCGATGTCACTCACGCTGATGCCGGCATCGTTCAACAACTGCTCGATCATCGGCAAGATGATGTGACTGTGTTCGCGCGGCGCAATGCGGTACTGCTGTGTGGTCTGTCCATCAACCGACAGCGCCGCCGAGCACGCTTCTGTCGCAGTGTCTATCGCGAGCATGTTCATGCGACAGCCTCCTCGTCGGCGTCTGCATAAAACGCCTGCACATCATCAAGCCGGCTGGTTACCGGCATCGGTGGCAGGCTGTTGAGAAAGATCTTGCCGTAGGCCTTGGCGGTGATTCTGGGATCGCCGATGACGACGACACCGCGGTCACTGACATCACGGATCAGGCGACCAACGCCCTGCTTCAATGCAATCACCGCGCGCGGTAACTGGTAATCCATGAACGGCTGCCCACCGTGCTGCCTGATGGCGTCAATCCTTGCCTGCATCACCGGGTCGCCCGGCGAGGCAAACGGGAGCTTGTCGATCACAACGCAAGACAGTGCCTCACCGCGCACATCGACACCTTCCCAGAAACTCGACGTGCCCAGCAAAATGGCATTGCCCGCTTCGCGAAAGCGCTCCAACAACTGGTGTTTCGGAAACTCACCCTGCATCATGATCGGATAGTCGACAGTATCCTGTAACATGTGCTGTGCTGCATGCATGGCCTTGTAACTGGTAAACAATATGAATGTCCGCCCCTTGCTGGCATTGATCACCGGGCGCACCTTTTCAATCAGCCTGTCGGTAAATGATAAATCAGATGGTTCGGGCATACCCGCGGGCAGGTACAGCAGGCCCTGTTGCTGATAATCAAACGGGCTTTGCCAGGTGCCGCTTTCATATTCATTTATGCCGAGACCATGAGCGAAATGGCTGAAGTCGTTGTTGACCTGCAGGGTCGCGGAGGTAAATATCCATGATGCTGAAAAATCATCGGTATGGCGGCGGAACAGGCTTGATACATCGACCGGTGTCGCATGCAGCATAAAACTGCGCGACCAGTTTTCATACCACAGAACCGAATCGACATCGTCTTCTGCGTTGTCATCGCTAAACCGCTGCAAGGTATCGCGCATCGCGGCGCAACGCTGGTCGCACTGATCCAGGCCGCGGCTTCTTTCTGCAGCGACGTTGAGTATGTCCGCTAATTCCTGCAGTGCCTGCATCAGTCCGGTTAGCGCCTGTTTGACCGCCGGTTTGTGCTGAATCTGCGCCCA
>JAASSE010000109.1 GCA_021768055.1 Gammaproteobacteria bacterium
CAAAAAGCAATGCCGGGTACAAGGCCTTCGGCCTGGCGATGCAGGATGCGCGCGATCTGGGTAAGATGGAAGTACCGATGCATATACGCAATGCACCCACGCGCTTGATGAAGGAGTTCGGCCACGGCAAGGATTACCGCTATGCGCACGATGAGGAAGATGCGTTTGCCGCCGGTGAAACTTATTTCCCCGATGACATGGAGGAGAAGATTTATTACCAGCCGGTGGCACGCGGGCTTGAAATCAAGATTGCGGACAAGCTGGCGGATTTACGTGAGCGCAACCGCAAGAACCGCACCCGCAAGTGATATCCGGTCTCGCATATATATTATTTAATAAGTTAAGAATATATTATAACTAATTGAAACATAAGTATTAATTTACCCATAGAAAACTTCACATATCGGTTGTCATTCGTCGCCTAAGGGTCGCCTAAGGTACAAGTCCTGTTGAATGAAAAAGTCATTTTGATATCAAAAATCCTGCTGCTGTGCGTCGGCTGTACCATCGTCGGGGTCGCGATCATCTATGTGTTGAAGGAATGGTTAGGCTGGTTATAAACATGCCAGATTGGCACAAAACCAAAAAATATTGACTATATTTATGACTGATAAAAATTTACAGAATCTACCCGCTTGCGAAAACTACTATTACAAGCAGCCTGTATTTTCTATTTGTCAGCGATTACAGGGAACGCATTAGCTGAGAAATACAATCTCTCTGTGCAGCCGATTTTGCCTCCCGACCAAATTGAGCTCAGTTACCAGCCTTTTGCAGAGTATCTCTCCAAGAAAACTGGCCACAATTTTGTTATTACCCCGTATCGTAATTTCCTGACCTACTGGGTACGCATGCAGAAGGGTAAGGATATGCACTTCATTCTGGATGCGGCGCATTTCACCGATTACCGTATTCAACGAAAAGATTACAAGGTATTGGTAAAACTCCCTGATACCGTCAGTTTCACCGTGGTAACCGGCGAAGAGAATTTTGTGTTCGAGATGGACGAACTGGTGTCGAAGAAAATCGCAACGATGTCATCACCAAGTCTTGGCGCAGTACGCTTGAACGAAATGTTCACCAACCCGGTACGGCTGCCGTTCTTTATCCAGGCTAGCAACTCGGTGGATGCCGTAAACAAGGTACTCGATGGTTCGGTCGATGCAGCCATTATTCCAAGTCCACTGGTGGGGAATTTCAGCGCGCTGAACTCTGTGGTGTCAACTGAACCAGTTCCACATATGGCCCTGTCGGCATCACCGGAAGTGCCGAAAGCAGTCGCACAGGCCGTTAAAAAAGCCTTACTGGAAGCCCCGAATACGCCTGAGGGCAGGAAAATGCTGGAAGATATGAAATTCAGCGCTTTTCAGGATACCAACGCCAGCATCTACGCCGGCTATGCCGAACTTCTGGATGGGGTATTCGGTTACTGAGATTGATTACACGGATCCCGATTTATATCTATACTGAGAGTATCTAAAACGTATTATCAGTCACTCGAAAAGCAGAATGGACTCTAAAGCACGTAAACACACACGAAAACCCTGCCAGGCATGCCGCTGCCAGATTCTCCAGGTCAACGGTAAGGAACCTGACCAGTCACAACAAAATGATGTAACCATAGAAAACATCAGCAAAGGCGGATTCCGCTTTATTACTTCCATACGCTATGAACTGGAAGACCGTATTAAAGCTATTGTGTATTTCGAGGATGGCCGTGCTGAAGAAACGACCGGCAGGATATGTTACTGCAACCCGGTTGAAGACGATGATTTTGCCTATGGCTTCAGTATTATCAGCGGGTTCTACTCGTTGCGTTGATTTGTTTCGTTAATCTTCAGGCTTTTTCGTCGATTTTCATCAGGTTCAGAAAACCCTGTGCTGACAACGGGCGATGATAGTGGTATCCCTGCATCGCGAAAACACCTTTATTGATGAAATAAGCAGCATCTTCTTTTGTTTCAACACCCTCGATGACGCAATTCAGGTCCATTCGGTCAGCCATCGCGATGATGGCATCCACAATTGCCTTGTTGGTATAGCTCTTGTCTTTAAAGCCGGTGACGAATGACTTGTCGATCTTGATAGTACGAATCGGCAGCCTGTGCAAATAAGACAGTGAAGAATAACCGGTACCGAAGTCATCCAGGATGAAATGGATATCTGCTGCCAGTAGTTCTTCCATTTTCAAAATGGTTTCATCGATATTGTCGATCAGGATGTTCTCGGTAAATTCCAGCCTGATATCTTTATGGGCAATACCATATTTGTTTAATACTTCTACAAGCTTTGTTACGAAGTTCTGCTGTTTAAACTGTTTCGGGCTTATGTTGATCGTGAAATATTTGAATGCCGAGTCCTTGCCTATATTCGGCATGACTTTTTTGACGAAGGCACAGGCAGCATTAAGTACCCAATCACTGACATCGAGCATCAGGTTACTCTCTTCGGCGATACCTACGAAATCGTCCGGCGATACATTACCTAAAGCCGGGTTGTGCCAGCGCAGCAGGGACTCGGCGGCAATGACCTGCCCCGAGGTATTCACTATCGGCTGATACTCCAGGCGCAGTTCATTATTATTAATTGCCTTGCGCAGATAATCTTCAATGATCAGCCGCTTGCTGGCAGTGACCTGCATTTCAGGATCATAAAACGCAAACGTGTTCCGGCCTTCTGACTTGGCGCGGTACATCGCAGTGTCTGCATGTTTCAGTACACTTTCACTGTCGTTCTCTTCAGTATTCTTGTCCGGGAAGATGGTGACGCCGATACTGGGAGTGATGTGCAATGTGTACTCACCGACTTCAATCGGATCTGCCATTGAATCGATTATTCTTTTCACCACGGATTGTGCCGTGCTGATTGCGACATCTTCGGTATCGCCCACGTTTCTCAATATGTAGACAAACTCGTCACCGCCGATGCGGTAGACATCATCACCGACACGCGCTTCATGGGTAAACTTGTCCGCGACCTTGGTCAGCAGCATGTCGCCAACCGAGTGGCCCAGTGAGTCATTGATGTTCTTGAAGTGGTCAAGGTCGATATAAAGAATCGCGCCATAATGGTTGTAGCGCTGCGAGTTCGCAATTTCCTGGTAAAGGTTGTAGCGAAATGCCCTGCGGTTCGGCAGCTTGGTCAACGGGTCCTGGTTGGCCTGTTCTTCATAGGTCTTCTCCAGCACCTTGTTCAGGTTGATACGGCTGTGTAACCTGGTGATTTTCAGGCAGGCATGGCAGGCCAGCGACAACCGCTGCATTACTGGTTTCAGTGAATCCGCCACGCTGGTTTGTAAATTTCCATGTTTGAAATGCAGCACCATGTTGCCGACATTCGGTATGCAGTAAATGCTGAACTTGCCTTCATCAACTTCAACGATCTGGTACCCCTGTGCGTCACAGGGATAAATGTTTTTGAACGTGTCTTCGACGCGGTGTATCTGGTGAGGCGATGACTGCTCTGCCTGCTCCGGATAGCTCTGCAAGTAGTGAAAGCCGGCCGCGCTTTCCGTCTTTTCCGCTTCCGTATGAATGGATTCGAGCAGGTAGACGTGTGCCGCCTGGAGATCAAGCGCTTTCACCGCTGCCTGCATGAAAAACTGCAGCATTTCCCTGAGGTTCTGGCTCAGACCCGTAGCCAGCAGCAATTCCGCCTGGATTCCGGCAAACTTGTCAGTCTGGGAATGAGCGTCAGTCGTTGTCTCGGCACGTGGTTTGGCGTCCGTAGAACGGGCGCCACCAGGCACTACTCGGGGATTTTGGTCAGTCATACCCTGAGTATAGTCAAGGAAATGCTGATTTATTCAGAGCTTCGGGAATATCAGGCGAGCTTCTTGTAGCGGATCCTGTGGGGGTTGTCGGCCTCATCACCGAGGCGGCTCTTGTGGTCTTCTTCGTATTCTGAATAGTTGCCTTCGTGCCAGACCACGGTGCTGTCACCTTCAAAGGCGAGAATATGCGTGGCGATACGATCGAGGAACCAGCGGTCGTGGGAGATGACCACGACACAGCCGGGGAATTCGAGAATGGCTTCTTCCAGGGCGCGCAGGGTTTCAACATCCAGGTCATTGGTCGGCTCGTCGAGAAGCAGCAGGTTGCCGCCGCGTTTCAGCAGCTTGGCCAGGTGCACGCGGTTGCGTTCACCGCCGGACAGGTCCTTGATGTACTTCTGCTGGTCTTCACCCCTGAAGTTGAAGCGGCTGACATAGCCACGCGACGGCACCGTGTAATTACCGATGGTGATATTGTCGAGACCGTCCGAGATTTCATCCCACACGGTCTTGCTGCCGTCGAGGTTGTCGCGGGACTGGTCGACGTAGGCGATTTCCACGGTATCACCGATGGAAAACGAACCGGCATCGGCTTGTTCACTGCCGGTCATCATGCGGAACAGCGTGGTCTTGCCGGCGCCGTTGGCGCCGATAATGCCGACGATACCGCCGCGCGGCAGCTTGAAGGTCATGTCGTCGTACAGCAGCTTGTCACCGTACTGCTTGCGCACATGATCGGCCTCGATGACCTTGTCACCAAGGCGGGGGCCGGGCGGAATATACAGGGAATTGGTTTCGCTGCGTTTCTGGTGCTCGGCCGAAGACAGTTCCTCGAAGCGCTGCATCCTGGCCTTGCTCTTGGCCTGGCGTGCTTTCGGGTTGGAACGCACCCACTCCAGCTCCGCCTTGATGGTTTTCTGGCGGCTGGCTTCCTGCTTTTCCTCGACAGCAAGGCGCTTCTCTTTCTGTTCCAGCCAGGACGAGTAGTTGCCTTCCCAGGGGATGCCGTGGCCGCGGTCCAGTTCCAGGATCCAGCCGGCGACATTGTCGAGGAAGTAACGGTCGTGGGTGACGGCGACCACGGTACCGGGAAAATCCTTGAGGAAACGTTCCAGCCAGGCGACCGATTCGGCGTCGAGATGGTTGGTGGGTTCGTCCAGGATCAGCATGTCCGGTGATGACAGCAGCAAGCGGCACAAGGCAACGCGGCGGCGCTCGCCCCCGGACAGGTTTTTCACCTCCGCATCCCATGGCGGCAGGCGCAGCGCATCGGCGGCGACTTCCAGCTTGCGTTCGAGGTTGTGAGCATCGGCCGCCTGGATGATGTTTTCCAGCCGGGCCTGTTCTGCAGCGAGGGCATCGAAGTCGGCATCCGGCTCGGCATATGCGGCATACACCGCATCGAGCTGTTCCTGCGCCTGCTTGATATCGCTGAGGCCCTCTTCGACGTTGCCGCGCACGTCCTTGTCGG
>JAASSE010000110.1 GCA_021768055.1 Gammaproteobacteria bacterium
AGTTGGATGTTTAGAATATCCACTAGTTTTTTGACAGCTACCAATAAACAACCATGACTGAACCTGAGCCTACT
Organism: Gammaproteobacteria bacterium; assembly: GCA_021768055.1. Lineage (GTDB taxonomy): Bacteria > Pseudomonadota > Gammaproteobacteria > SZUA-229 > SZUA-229 > JABDQW01. Next base: position 75 of record JAASSE010000110.1, read on the forward strand.
AAATCAATGAAAATTAATTCGATTGACGTGAAACAGGTTCTAAATGAAGCAGAGCTTGTCTTCAGTACTGATGAAATTCACACCGCTATCGACGATCTCGCACAGCGCCTTTTAAAAAGGCTGGACGGGATCTCACCACTTGCACTGTGTGTTATGCAGGGCGGTCTCATGTTCGCCGGTAGAATCATGCCACAATTACCACTGGATACCGATTTCGATTACATCCATGCAACACGCTATGAAAACGATACAACAGGCAAGGAAATCAAGTGGTTGGCCTATCCACATAAGGAATTGAAAAACCGTACTGTTCTCATTCTTGATGATATTCTCGATGAGGGATACACACTGGCCGCAATAGAAGACTACTGCAAGGAGCAAGGTGCACGTGATGTTATTTCTGCAGTACTGTTGCAAAAAAAACATGAGCGTAGCAAGCCCGGCATGAGCTGTGAATTCGTGGCTCTGGAAGTCGAAGACCGCTATGTATTCGGGTATGGCATGGATTACAAGGGAAAATTAAGACATCTGGATGAAATATATGCTGTTTAGAGAATACTTCACATGTCCAGAATAGGTATCATCGGTGGCACCGCATTGAGGGCTTACGAGAAGCTTGAAAATGCGCATGAAGAACGGATGTCGACACCTTATGGAGATCCTTCCAGCGGCATTGTATTCGGTACAGTTAATGATGTTGAGATTGTTTATTTAAATCGACACGGTTTAGATCCTGGCATCTCACCACACCTGATAAATTACCGCGCCAACTTGTGGGCGCTGAAGCAGCTTGATGTAACGGATATCGTTTCAGTATTTGCAGTAGGCGGCATCACCGAGCACATGTCACCATCAACCATTGTCATTCCCGACCAGATCATCGACTATACAAGCGGCCGCGAGCACACTTTCTGCCATGAACAGGAGCCGGTCCACCATTTTGACTTTACCTGGCCTTATGATGTAGGTATACGTACTGAACTAATGAAATCGGCAGTGTCACTCAACCTTCCGGTTATATCCAACGGCACCTATGCCGCAGTACAGGGCCCACGCCTTGAGACAGCAGCAGAAATAAAAAAACTGGAAAGAGATGGTTGTGATGTCGTAGGCATGACAGGCATGCCGGAAGCGGCGTTGGCAAGAGAGCTGGAGCTGCGCTACGCGGCAGTAGCCGTGGTCGTAAACTGGGCGGCCGGGAAAGGCAACCAGATAGCAATATCTTTGTCGGAAATAGAAATCCATATCAAAACCGGCATGGACAGTATTCACAAGTTACTGGAAACAGCTTTGCCGGCGATACTGGAAACCTGAAGCTGCTTTACAATTAACAAATGATAATGACCATCCAGGCATTAGGCGGACTGGGCCTGTTTTTGCTCGGTATGATCGTCATGACCGAGGGTCTGCGCGAGCTTGCAGGCGATGCGATGCGTTCGGCACTGATGCGCTTTACTTCCAGTCCGGCTACCGGTGCGGCTACCGGTGCCCTCAGCACGGCAATTCTGCAGTCATCCAGCGCAACCACAGTTGCCGCCGTCGGATTTGTCGGCGCCGGGCTGATGACCTTTACTTCTTCACTCGGCATTATCTTCGGCGCCAACATCGGCACCACGCTTAAAGGCTGGCTGATTGCTCTGATTGGCTTCAAGTTGCAACTCAGCACTATCATGATGCCACTGATACTTATTGGTGCCATTCTTCGTTTATTTTCTAGCGGCAAGCTGTCTTCAAGTGGCTTTACACTGGCTGGCTTCGGCCTGATCTTTGTCGGTATCGGCCTGATGCAGCAAGGCATGTCAGGTATGGAGGGAATCATTACGCCTGAAACGTTGCCAGCTGACACCTGGTTGGGCCGCATTCAGATCGTACTGCTGGGAGCACTGATTACGATGATTACACAATCATCGAGTGCCGGTGTTGCAGCCACGATGACGGCATTGTATGCCGGTGCAATCAGCATCGAGCAGGGACTGGCACTGATCATCGGCATGGATATCGGTACCACCATAACAGCACTGCTGGCAACCATTGGCGGCAGTGTGGGTGCACGACGCACAGGCATCTCGCACATGATCTACAACCTGTTTACAGGTACAGGTGCGTTGCTGCTGATAACGCCATTTATCATGGCCTGGCAGTATTTGTTTCCTGGTGGGTTAACACAAGATCCTGAAATAGCACTGGTTGCATTCCACACGTTTTTCAACACCCTTGGTGTTCTACTGATACTGCCATTAACAGGCCAGTTTGCGCGTCTCATCAAGAAACTGATACCTGAAGCAAAATCACCATACGCGATTAATCTTGACAAGTCCTTGCTCAAAACACCTGAATTTGCACTGACCGCTGTTCAGGATGCGGTGCTAGTTGAATACGTTTTATTGCTTAACCATGTCGATGCGGTGCTTAATATTGATCACAAGGATAAACGTGCGGACCTGGAACGTTTGCAGACTGTGCTGGATGAAACCCATGAATACCTGGCTATGATCCAATTGCATGGCTCTACGGATATAAACTGGAACCGTATGCTCGACCTGGTACACACACTTGATCATATGCAGCGCCTGCATGAACGTTGTGAAGAAGACGAGGACCGTGCAATTACTGCAAGAGAGACAAAGAATTTGTCTCAAATGCATGACATGCTGGTGACATTGGCGCAGGAAACTCTGGAAAACATCAAGGACGAAAACTGGGGTGACCTTGTGCTGAAGTCCCGGCGTACCGAACAGGATATTGTGCAACAGGTCGATCCGCTGCGCGACGATATTGCTGCCTGCGTAGCCGATGGCAGTATGACGGTTCCTGTTGCGACTGATTGCCTCGAAGCTATACGCTGGCTTGAACGGGTCAGTCATCATATTGCCCGTATAAACCACCATTTAAACAGGGCCATGTTGGCCAGCGGTAAATAAACAGGTCGTGACTACAAGAATATCTCTTAAACGCAGCCTGTCCCTTCCCATGCTGGTGCTCTATGGGCTGGGGACAACTATCGGTGCAGGTATCTATGCACTAATTGGTGAGCTTTCGGGTATAGCAGGATACCTGGCACCAGCCTCATTCCTGGTGGCCTCGGTGATGGCCGCATTAACTGCAATGAGTTTTGCCGAAATGTCCGGGCGTTATCCACGCTGTGCAGGTGCAGCGCTTTACGTCAAGGAAGGACTTGCGTCCGAACGCCTGTCACTGGTAGTCGGTCTGCTTGTTATCTGTGCCGGACTGGTCTCATCTGCAGCTATCGTGAATGGCTTTATCGGTTACCTGAACGAGTTTATACAGCTTGAGCGCTCCACTGCTATCATCTCGGTTTGCCTGGCCATCGGTATCATCGCTGCCTGGGGGGTTGCTGAGTCCGTCAGTATTGCCGCATTTATCACGGTGGTAGAAATCGGCGGCCTGCTGCTGGTGATCGCAGTCAGCCACAGTGGGCTGGCCGAACTGCCGGACAGGTGGCATCAACTGGTACCCCGTGGAGACATCGCCAGCTGGGGTAGTATCTATGCCGGCTCATTGCTCGCGTTTTATGCATTCATCGGTTTTGAAGATATGGTTGAAATGGCTGAAGAGACGCGTGGCGTCAAGCGCACCTTGCCGACTGCAATCATGCTGACACTGGGCATAACCACGATCTTGTATATGGCGGTGATGGTGACTGCCGTGTTTGCGATGCCGCCCGAAGTAATGGCCGGCAGTGAAGCACCGCTGGCCCGGATTTATGAACATTACACGGGCAGCAACGCATACATCATCAGTGTTATCGGGCTGTTTGCCCTGATCAATGGTGCACTTATTCAACTGATCATGGCATCCAGGGTTTTATATGGCCTGAGCTCACGCCGGTTACTGCCGGCCATGTTCGGTATCGTTAATGCGAAGACAAGAACACCATTGGTCGCGACTATTTTTGCAACAGCAGCAATATTGATACTTGCCCTTACAGGCCGGCTCGCAACACTGGCTGAAGCAACGTCACTCATTATGTTGTGTGTTTTTGCGCTGGTTAACCTGTCTCTATTGCGGGTTAAAAGGCTTGAACCATCTCCGCAGGGCTTGATTGTCTTTCCTGTTTGGATACCGCTAGGGGGATTCGCGGTCAGTATTGGTTTTGTCGCCATGAAGCTGATCGATCTGTTCAGCTGATGTTCGCCACCAGTTGGCAATCACCTGACCAACTGCGGGATTGACCAGGTAGCCGTACGAGCGGTGGCAGTTGAGTCCATCTTCATTGTGGAAAAAATTGTAGACACCTTTGCAGTGGTCTTCGATGTTATCGACCAGACCCAGTGTCAGCATTTCCTTGAAATCATCTTTAAAGCACCTGTCCAGCGCAGTAACATCACCAACTGATGCCACGTTGTACCAGTTTCGAATATTGGTTGGATAACTGCGATGATTTTTTTCATTATGACCCTGTAGACGATGTTGAATAAAATTCATACCCAACGGGCTGCCTAATGACAGGAAATCTATTTTTTCAGTTCGATTTTCGATATAAGACAGCTCCCAGAAGGTGTCATAGGCAATGATGGAGCCCAGGCTGTGGCCAATCACCAGAACAGTGTCACCTTTTTCCAGCAAGGGACGCATAATTTTCTTTACCAACTCGCGAATATGGTAGGCGACGTTGTCGTGGTTTTCGAAGTAACGCAGAGTTTCGTTGATAGTAGCAATGACCGGACCCGGTAGCCACGGTATGCGAAACTGAAGATGGTCAGCAATGGTATACAGCATGCGGTCGATGCGCTTGTTCCATGAATTTGCTTGCCGAATGTCCGAGCTGGATGGGCCATGTGTATTGATCAGTAAATCGATCCAGGGCAGGTCCTTGCTACCATCCTTGTAGGTGTTATAGAACTCGTGGTTCCACGCAACCAGGTGAAAATGATCCCCCTGTTGCTGAAGTTCACTGACCAGTTCAGGTGTGGCGCGTTTCACACCTTCAAGCAGGGTGTGCCACAGCATGTCCTTGTGCTGTTTTTCCGGCGGTTTGGGGTTTTTACCGGGTATAAAAATAATGTGCCGATCATCCATTTATAAACACCGGTACATTTTTTAACTCATATGGTTTAGATCATGCTTTGAGTTCACGCAGTACCTGTTCCGCTTCTCTTTTATAGCTTTTCCTGTTAAAC
>JAASSE010000111.1 GCA_021768055.1 Gammaproteobacteria bacterium
CGCCGCCTGCCCAGCGTTTTCGGGCTTACCCAGTGATTCGCCGTCGATCTCAACAACGGTATCGGCGCCCAGCACAACCACGTTCGAATCCTGTTGCGACACTCGACGGTATCCCTCGCGCGCTTTCTCAAGCGCCAGGCGGTTGACATGTACTATCACGGTTTCACCTGCACGCATGGATTCATCCAGGCCCACGGGGTGAACACGATGAGCGATACCGATCTGGTCAAGCAGTTCCCGCCTTCTCGGTGAAGCGGATGCGAGTACAATTTCAGCAGTCATTCAGGCGCGGTGATAGGGATGATTGTTCAGGATGGACCACGCCCGGTAAAGTTGCTCGAGCATGATGATGCGCACCAGCGGATGCGGAAAGGTCATGTCCGACAGTGACAGCGTGGTGTCTATTTCATGCAGCAGTTCATCTGATAAGCCATCGGGCCCGCCGATCAGTATCGCGACATCCCGCCTCTGTTGCATCCAGTCATCCAGTGTCGATGCAAGCTGCTGTGTTGAGATTCTGCTGCCGTTCACATCGAGAGCGACACAGTAGCAATTAGCTGGCACGGCATCGAGCAGCTTGCGGCTTTCATCACGCACGATGCGTGGGATGTCTGCATTCTTGCCGCGTTTGATCAACGGTACTTCGATGGTCTTAATCTGGAGTTCGCGCGGCATGCGCTTGAGATAATCCTTACTGGCCTGTTCGACCCAGGCAGGCATTTTCTGCCCTACTGCAACCAGGTGAAGTCGCACCTGTTAATCCCCATGCAGACTGCGCTTCACAAGTGTTCCTGTCGTCGGGAAACGTCCATTTGCCAGAGGCTTTCGAGGTCATAAAAGTCACGCACCTGGGGCTGCATCACATGCACGACGACATCATTCAAATCCACCAGCATCCATTCGCCTTCGCTCTCGCCTTCGACGCCCATCGGCTGTATCCCGGCTTTCTTCGCATCCATGACAACGTTGTTGGCGATGGCTTTGACATGAAGTTTGGAGTTTCCACTGGCGACGATGATGTAATCCATCACATCGGTCTTGTCACGAACATCCAGTTCAACAATATTCTCCGCCTTGAGGTCGTCGAGCGCCTTCAGTACGAGCTTTCTAAGTTCATCAACAGTCATTATAAGGTTTTCACCATCGTCATCAGTCGTTCATGTACCTCGTCTGGCATCAGGTAGCGCGCACTGTGCCCCTGCTGCAGCAGTTGTCTTATCTGGCTGGCCGAAATGTCCAGCTGGGTAACGGATTGTATCAGGATTCGACCGCTGGCTTGCCACGACAGCTCGGTTGCCGAGCTGGACAGTTCAAACGGCAGCTGATCGGTAAAACTGCGATCCAGCTCAAAGCCCGGACGTGTGGTCACAATCAGGTGGCACAGTTCGGGTAATCGCTGCCACTGGTGCCACTGTTCGAGTTCAAGGAACGCATCCATGCCCAGTACCAGGCAGAACGACTGGCCGGGGAAATCTTCGTGCAGCGACGCCAGCGTGTCCACCATGTAGGAATGGCCTTCACGCTCAAGTTCGCGCTGGTCCAGTTCGAAGCCTTCCTGGGCATCGATCACGAGCTGCAACAGCTCGAGCCTCTGCTCCACGCGTAGCCAGGGTTTTTCACGGTGCGGTGGGCGCTTGTTGGGTATGAAGCGGATGTGTTCGAGACGGTTGGACTGCAACACCTCCAGCGCCGGGCGCAGGTGGCCGAAATGTACCGGATCGAAAGTACCGCCTAGGATGCCTATCATGTTCCAGGTTCTAGGTACCAGGCACTAGGCTCTAGGATTTGATTCGAACATTCGATATACATACCTAGTAACTAGAACCTAGTTCCTAGCTCCTGACATGGCCATCACCGAGTACGACGAATTTCTGGCTGGTTAGACCCTCGAGTCCTACCGGACCGCGCGCGTGCAGTTTGTCGGTGCTGATACCGATTTCGGCGCCAAGGCCATACTCGAAGCCGTCGGCGAAACGCGTGGACGCATTCACCATCACCGAACTCGAGTCCACTTCGCGCAGGAAGCGGCGCGCATGGCTGTAGTTCTCGGTAATGATCGCATCCGTGTGCTGTGAACTGTGCGTGTTGATATGTTCGATCGCGTCATCGAGACCGTCGACCACCCTGATCGCCAGGATCGGTGCCAGATACTCGGTGTCCCAGTCTTCATCGCTGGCGGGATTCACCCCATCGACCAGCGCCCGCGTGCGTTCACAGCCACGCATCTCAACCTCTTCTTTCTCAAAATGGGTGCACAAATCCGGCAGCACTTCGGCGGCCACGGCGTCGGCCACCAGCAGGGTCTCCATGGTGTTACAGGTGCCGTAGCGCTGGGTCTTGGCGTTGAAGGCCACGCTCACCGCCTTTCTGAAATCGGCGTCATCGTCAATATAGACATGACAGATACCGTCCAGATGTTTGATCACCGGTATTTCGGATTCGTTGGAGATGCGTTCAATTAATCCCTTGCCGCCGCGCGGGATGATCACGTCGACGCTGTCCTTCATCTTCAGTAATTCACCGACCGCGGCCCGGTCAGTGGTTTCGATCACCTGCACCACGTCAGCCGGTAGGCCCACCTCGGTCAGCCCATCACGGATGCAGCCAGCAATTGCCTGGTTGGAATGGATCGCTTCGGAACCGCCGCGCAGGATCGCCGCATTGCCCGCCTTCAGGCACAAGCCCGCTGCGTCTGCAGTCACATTAGGACGCGACTCGTAGATGATGCCGATCACACCCAGCGGTACGCGCATGCGTCCCACCTGGATGCCCGACGGGCGGTAAGCCAGGTCGGCGATCTCGCCGACAGGGTCTGGTAGCGCCGCAATCTGGCGCAAGCCTTCAGACATCGCGGCGATCCGCGCATCAGTGAGCTCAAGGCGGTCCAGCAGGGCCTCATCCAGGCCATTGGCCCGGCCGGCCTCGAGGTCCTTGCCGTTGGCCTGCTTCAGCACACCGGCCTTGGCATCGATGCGATCTGCGATGGCGTTCAATGCGGCATTCTTGGTACCGGTCTCGGCCCGGCCGATGTCTCTAGCAGCCGCACGGGCACGCTGGCCGACATCGTTCATGTACACCTTGATATCCACTTGCATCAATTCTGCGGTTTCAGTCATAACGAATTCATATATAAAAGAATATTCTGATGCGGTCATTATATCGGATCAACACGGGAAGCACAGCGGCGGGTACGGGTGATTTCGAGGCCACTGAAATGGCTGGTCCATATGCCAAATTTCAGCTCAGCTTTCAGCTGGATGATTCGTGAGATCGTATCGGCACGCCAGATTCCGTACGCTAAAACCCTCGTCACTCGCCACTCGTACCTCGTTCCTCTATCCAGTAGCGAAAAACCGAACCCGATTCAGACCTATCCGGCAAGTAAAAATCCCACAGTTTGTAATTCATCCCAGGCATTGCCCGGTTGCTGGCCCTTGCTGATGCCGTCGACCTTGGCGCAGCGCTGCAGCAGGCGCTTGAACTTCCCCGTCGAGTGACGCGACAGACACGATCGGTACAGCGGCAGCTTGCTCTGCCACACGCCCGCCTGCTTCAGTGCAAAATCTACAGCGCCCTTGTTTGCCGACACCGCTGCGAGCATGCGCAGTTCCCGTGCCAGCGCCCAGGTGACAATAACCGGTTCGATGCCCTCGGCGTGCAGCCCGTGCAGGATGCGCATCACGCGGGACTGGTCACCGGCCAGCGCACTGTCCGCGAGTTCGAACACGCTGTAGCGTGAGCTGTCAGCGACCGCCTCGCTTACACTGTCGATATCGACCTTGCCGGTACCGACCAGCAACTGCAGTTTGTCGATTTCCTGCGCAGCGGCGAGCAGGTTGCCCTCAACGCGCTGGCACACGTAGTCGATCACGTCGGCCGAGGGCTGCATGTCCCGACTCTGAAAGCGCTGCCTGATCCAGGCCGGCAACCGGTCCGGGCCTACCGGCCAACACTGCATCACCACGCCCGCCTTCTCCAGTGCCTTGAACCAGGCGCTGTTTTTTTGGGATGATTCGAGTTTGCCCATAGTCAGCAGCAGCACGGTATCCTCGGGCGGCTCGGTCGCGTACTCTTTCAAAGTCTTGCCGCCTTCCCTGCCCGGCTTTGCTGAAGGCAAGCGAACATCGAGAATGCGGCGCGATGCGAACAGGGACATGTTTCTAGCTTCGTCTTTCAATACCTGCCAGTCGAAGTTGGCATCGACATCGATCACTTCGCGTTCGCTGTAATCCTGCGCCCGGCAGCGGGAACGAACCAGGTCAGCCGCGTCCATCACCTGCAGGGGCTCATCGCCACTGATCAGGTAGATTGGGTGCAGCTGCTGTTCGAGGATGTCAGCGAGTTGATCGGGCCTGACAATCATTTCAGTGCCTGCAGGCGCAGCAGTATCTGGCTGGAGCCGTCACGGATCATGTCATTGTAGATATTGGCTTGTTCCTGCTCAGTGCCGAGTACCGCATCCGGGTTGAACAACAGGGTGCGGCTCAACAGAATGTTACTGTTATCGATCACCGCCTCACCGTTTGACATCAGTGAAAACGACACGCTGTATTTAAGACCGTATTCGCGGGCGCGGCCTTGTGAGTCCACTGACAACACGTCACGGCTGCGCTGCTCATGAATCACGCGCAGCTCGGATGCCGCCTCACTTCGATCTTTGACCAATTCGCTACCACTGGCCTTGAGCGCGGTACGCAGTTCTTTATACAGCAGCAGGCTCATGGAGTCCTTGTTCAAATAGATCGGTGACAGATGCTGCGGCAGCTGGTATGCGCCGCGTAAATGATAGCCGCAGGCACTGAGCACGCAGGCCATCAGCAGCAGGTTGAAGATGTAACAGCGCCGTAAGTAGACCGGCACGCTAAGCCACCACCAGGTTCACCAGGCGGCCGGGTACGACAATGACTTTGCGCACGGTCTTGTCCTGGATATTGTTCTGTATTTTCGCATCGTTTAATGCAATGCTTTCGATCGCCTCGTTGTCCGCATCGGCAGGCACATTGATTTTTGAGCGCAACTTGCCATTGACCTGCACCACCAGTTCGATGCTGTCGCGCGTCAATGCGGCTTCATCATAGGCAGGCCACGGCTGTTCCGCCAGCACGGAATCATGACCGAGCAACTGCCACAGCTGCTGGGTAATGTGCGGTACGATCGGTGACAGCATCAGCACGGCTGCGTTGACGGC
>JAASSE010000112.1 GCA_021768055.1 Gammaproteobacteria bacterium
AGCCCAACGCTCTTCACGCTCTTTGTCCAGCTTGGTCCAGCGGTCATCACGCTCTTTATCCATGTCAGTAGCGGGCATTTCAAATGCTTCGAACTTGGGAGCTTCACCGAAAGCAGGCATATCCTTCATGCGTTCAGCACGTTGTGCTTCAATTTCCTTGACCCACTCAGGCTTTTCAGGAGCTTCGAAAGCCGGAGCCTGTGCGAAGTCAGGGCGCTCGAAAGCAGGACGTTCAAAAGCCGGAGCCATAGCTACTGGAGCCGGAGCTTGCCAGTTCTTCATGGCTTCCTGGTGACGCTCATAAGCTTCCTTCTGTGCTTTTTCAAATGCTTCGCGTCGTGCCTTTGCATTTTCCTGCATCTGCTTGATCTGTTCTTCGGTCAGAGCAGGAGGCGCATAGCCATACGGACCACGGTAACCATAGTAATCATCGTTATCGAAAGGACCCCAGCTATCGAAAGGACCGTTATCGAAAGGACCCCATGCATGGGCAGAGGCTGATGCAGCAAGAATTGCTGTAGCAGCAATCACTTTTAAAGTTTTCATTTTAAGACCTCAAATTCAAATTTAGTTGCAGTTAATATTCATGCGCTTCAGGCCCGGTAGGGCCAAACGCGAAATATAATATTAGAATTTACTTATATTGTCAATGTAGAAAATGGTTAATTACTTGATTTGAGACAAAAAAAGGCGCCAACAGGCGCCTTTTTTATATAGGATTACAGTAACTTAGCTTAAATGGGTGGATTCGTCGTCCGGTTTCGGGCCGCTTCCAGTTGCCGCATGGTCTCGGCATGGGCCCGGTCCCTGCGGGCACGTAATTCCTCCATATGCCGCTTCATGTCACGGTAGTCCTGTTCAACCCGTTTGAGCACGGCCATCCGGTATTGATGCATCTGTTCACGGTGTCGCCGCAAGGATTCCATTGCCCGTGCTTCGGCATTGCGCCGCCTTTCCATCATGTCCAGGTAGTGTTGCTGTTGTTGCGGTGACAGGCCATACGGCATTGGTGGTTCGAAGGGCAGTGGTGGATAGGCTGGATAAGCTCGAGGCGCTGAATCGGTTACCGGTTCCCGGGATGCGAATACTTCCTGTTGCTCGCTCTTAACCGGTTTGTTATCGGCCGCGATGATCTTTGTATTTGTAGCAGCAGTTTCCGTACTTGATTCAGCAGGTTTTTGTTGTGTGACATTATTATCGGTTGCAATTGTTTCAGTCATGTCAGTTGTACCTGAAACTTGTGCAATATCAACTTCGTCTGTTGCGTCAGAGTTTACTGCTGCGGATACAGTGTTACCTGACAACGTCTGTAGTTCTGCTTGCTCGGTAGGTGTCAGCTCTGCAATACGGTTAGTGGGTTTCCTTTTATAATATGTTTCGACAACAATGATACTCACCACCAGTATGATGATGCCGGGAATAAAATATTTATGTGGTTCGTGTGTTGTGACTTTGCCTTCGGTTTTATCTTTAGGGTTAGGGTTTATGTTAGTTGCTGGTTGATTTGAAGTTGAAGTGTTTTCGTTATTATTAGTATTTTGGTCGCCCATGTTTTTCCCTGGAAATGATATAAAAAAGGCCGATCACATTGTGACCGGCCTTTTTATTTTACAACAGTCAGCAGACTATTACTTGGTTGCAGGTGCTGATTGAGCAGGTGCTGCAGGAGCAGCGGGTGCTACTCGAGGAGGACCGTAAGGAGCGCCATAGCCACGGTAGCCGTAAGGTCCACGTCCACCATAGTAACCATCACTGTAATCACCGTAATAGTTTCCATAGTAATCACCGCGGTAATCACCGTAATAATCACCTGCGCCACGACCACGGCCACGATAGCGGGTATCACCACGACCACGACCACGACCTGAACCACGACCACTCATGCGAAAGTCGAATTCGCCGTCGACATCACCATCAATATCGCCGTAGCTGTCGCCATAAGCGTCGCCATAACCGTCGCCATAACCACGACCATAGCCATCACCTGCGCCATAGCCACGGCCGTAACCACGACTATCACTATCATCACCCCACCACGCTTGGGCAGAGGATGATGCAGCAAGTATTGCTACTGCTGCAATTACTTTCAGAGATCTCATAACATTTACCTCGTCTATTCTGTTAATTTGTCAATCATTCATTGCTCAAAGTACAATTGGAAACGGGCCGAATAATGCCAACAATCAGGTATATACAGCGCCGTCATCATCGCCAACTTATGTAACATCGAAGGATTAATCGAGTATTACATTGAAGTCAAAGCGAATGGATAAGTATACTGATTCTTAAAAATGATAGGAACACTGTTGTCTTGAAAAATGTACGAAGTTGTTGATCCTAATCAACAATTTGGATCGGTAAATACCCACTATTAATGTGCGGTAAACGCTCCGGGGCAGTCCAGGCGGTGTTTTCGGCCACTTTTTGAGCAATTTACTGGGATTGTTTGGTATCAGATTTCCAGCTAATTCCCGATGGTCTGTCATCGGTTTTTACTTTCGGTGGTGGTGGCACAGGCGGTGTTCTGCGATGGGGTACGACTGGCGCCGGTGCCGGGCGGACAGGGCGTGGAAGGGGGTGCACGAGCGGATATCCATAAGGTCGATATGGTCTGGTGTAGACATTGCCACCGTAATAGCGTTCCCGGTTGTAGCTACGCAGTCGGTGGTCACTGCGGCCTTCGCCCCGGCTGCGACTCTGGCCTTTGCTGTGGCTTTTACCACGACCCCGGCCTTTGCTACGGCCTTTACCACGACCCCCGCCCTCGGCGCTGGCGCGAAAGGTGATCTCGAAATCGAAATCACTGAACATGTCGCCCCAAATATCATCGAATGCGTCGATTCCGGTGTCCCAGCGATTGTCCCCGCCCCAGCGGTTGTCCCCGCGCCAACGGTCACGGCGGTCGTTGTCCCAGGGCATATCGAATGCGATTGCGGTAGTCGAACAGAAGAGTAAAGCTGTGATAAACGATGTCTGGACGAGTTTCATAACGATAGCCTCAAGATCGGGCCTGGCCACCACAATGCGCTGACTGTATGTCCATTAAACGTGTTGTTGTATTCAGGTGTCAAGTTCACAGGTAGTTTATGTAAGAGGCAATGGCCGGCATAAAAAAGCCGGCTTCAATAAATTGAAACCGGCTTTGTTAACAGCTTGTAGTGCTTTCAAAGTGCAGCGTAACTAAATGCGTCCGCTGAGGAATTCATCACGCTTTTGCTGTGATTCCTTAATATTTGCAACAGTGGAGTTGTATCTCTCATCCAGGCGTTTTTCCATTTCAATGATCCTTTGTTCCTGGCGTGCCAGCTGTTCCCGCATCTTTTCCAGTTGCTGTTGTTGACTGCCCTTCAATTCTTCAAGATAAATCCGGTCCATTTCCTTCCAATGGGCATTGCGCTCGGCGATCATATCTTTCATATCTGCTTCATATTCTGCATCCACGTTTTTCAGATATGCATCGCGTTCAGCCCTCATGTCTTTCACCCGCTCGTCGCGTTTGGCGATCATATCTCTGATATATGTCTCGCGCTCGGATCTATAGGTATCGCGTTCAGCAATTATATTTTCAAAGGAAGGTTCATAAGGAATATCAACCCTGGCCATAAATACAGGTTGTGCCGGCTGAGGCTGAACCGGGCTGACAGTTGTAACCACAGGTGTTTCAGTTTCAACAGCCTTTTGTTCGACTGCTTCAACCGGAGTTTTAACAATAGTGGTTTCTGTAACAGCGACGTTTTCAACGGCAGCTTCCGTTGTAGGTTCTGATATTTCAGCAACAACAGTCTCGGCGGCAGGTTCTGCTTCAGCTGCTGCAGTTTCTTCAAGCTGTGGAGTTTCTGCGGTTACGGTAACGGCAGGTGCTGTCATGATAGTGCCGCTGTTATTCCTGGCAAGTTCAGTTTCCAGGGCGGCGAGTTCGGTTTCTATATCAACCATTTGCCGGTCGAGCATCACGGCTGTTGTAACAATAATAGCTACAAGACCCGCACCAATTGCAGCATATCTGACAAGTGGTTTAACCAGTGTTTTGGTATCGGATTTCTGGTTTGTTTGCTCTGTTTGTGATTCGGTTGTTTCAACTTCTGCTTCTGTTTTTTGAATATCAGTCATTGTTCTTATCCCATTGTGAAGTAAAGGCCTGCACGTTAAGAATTAAGTGGTCGGCCAGTACGATTTATTAAAGTAGCCCTTACTTGATTGTATTCACCGGGACAGCTGGTGTGTAACCGTAGGGTGCGTAAGCGTAGGGTGCATAACCATTGCGATAGTTACCACGGTAATCGTTGTAACCATAACCTCTTCCATGACCATTGCCTCTTCCATGACCGTTGCCACGTCCTTTTCCACGTGTCTTGGCTTTTGCCTTTACATTGAATGTAAATTCAGCGTCGCTAAAAAAGTCACCGAATACATCGCTAACAGTATCAGCAAAGGCGCTGTTATCCCAGCTGTTGTTCCAGTTGTTCTGACTTTTGTTGTGACCTTCGGCATCATCGTTGTCGAACGGTCCCCACCATGCATTTGCTGATGTCGATGCAAACAGGATTGATGCAGCAGCGAATACCTGTAGAGTTTTCATAATCTATACCCTCAATATATAGATTTCAGTTTTTATCATGCGCTCAGGTTGACGAGAACCAAACTATAAAGTATATAAGAAAACGCTAATATAGTCAAGATTCAGTCTCATGTGGTGCTCATTCAAAAGCGCGAAACGCATGAAAAAATTGATCTGGAACAAGTTGTGGTAACTACCCAGATCTTGAATCTTTTGCAAAAAAAAGCCGGGTACCAGGTACCCGGCTTCTTGCTAGCTGGTCAAGTATAATTACTTGGTTGCAGTAGCAGGTGCTGCAGGAGCAGCCGGAGCAGCAGCAGGAGCTACAGGACCGTAACCGTACGGTGCATAACCGTAAGGACGACCATTGTAACTACGGTAATCACCAGCGTAATCACCATAGTAATCACCACGGTAGTCGCCACGGCCAGATCCGTAACCACGGCCACGATAGTGGGAATCACCACGACCACGACCACGACCTGAACCACGACCCGAGAAGCTCATGTTGAATTCGCCATCAACGTCGCCGTCGAACTCGCCGTCACCATAACCGTCACCATAACCGTCAGCATAACCGTCACCATAGCCACGGCCATCACCGTAACCATGACC
>JAASSE010000113.1 GCA_021768055.1 Gammaproteobacteria bacterium
CAATGTGGCGGTGGTGTCCAAGGTGTTTCCCACACGCTCGCACACGGTGGCCGCACAGGGTGGTATCAATGCCGCGCTTGCGAACGTGTTACCGGACAACTGGCACTGGCATATGTTTGATACGGTCAAGGGCAGCGATTACCTCGGTGACCAGGACGCAATCGAGTACATGTGCCGCGCCGCACCCAAGGCTGTGTATGAACTGGAACATTTCGGTGTGCCGTTTTCACGGCTGGACAGCGGCAAGATATACCAGCGACCTTTTGGCGGCCAGAGCCAGAATTTCGGCGGTGACCAGGCGGCACGGACCTGTGCCGCTGCCGACCGTACAGGCCATGCAATCTTGCACAGCCTGTACCAGCAGAACATCCGCGCCAAGACGCATTTCTTTGATGAATATTTCGCCGTAGACCTGCTCCGGGATGATGACGGCCATGTGCTCGGTGCGCTGGCATTCAATATACACAATGGCGAACCCGTGGTAATCGAAGCTAAAACCACGCTACTGGCCACCGGCGGAGCCGGCCAGGTGTTCCGTACCACCACCAACGCGCTGATCAACACCGGTGATGGTATGGGCATGGCCCTGCGTGCCGGTGTGCCGCTGATGGACATGGAGTTTTTCCAGTTCCACCCGACCGGCATCGCCGGACGTGGTATGTTGATTACCGAAGGTGCACGTGGCGAAGGCGGCTACCTGGTCAATGCCGATGGCGAGCGCCTGATGGAACGATATGCGCCCAAGGCCAAGGACCTGGCCAGCCGTGATGTAGTCAGCCGCGCAATTGCGATCGAAGTACGCGAGGGCAGGGGCTGTGGTCCGAACAAGGACCATGTCATGCTCAAGCTGGACCACCTCGGTGAAGACGTGATCCAGAAGCGGCTGCCAGGTATTCGCCAGACATGTATCACCTTCCTCGGTATCGATCCGGCAGAAGCACCGGTTCCGGTATTCCCCACCCTGCATTACACCATGGGCGGCATCCCCACCAACCGTTTCGGCCAGGTCGTAGTACCTGTCAAGGAAACACCGGAAGAACCGATACCGGGTCTGTACGCTGCAGGTGAATGCGCCTGTGTATCCGTGCACGGTGCCAACCGTCTGGGCGGAAACTCGTTGCTGGACATCCTCGTATTCGGGCGTGCCGCTGCGAACCACATTATTGAGTACCTGTCAGAAAATCGCTATCACCGCCAGATGAATGAAAGCAGTATCGACTCGGCAAAGGCACGAATGCAACGCTGGGACAAAGCAGGCAACGGTGATGGTGAATCGGTCAGCCAGTTACGTAATGAGCTCAAGGCCGTGATGGAAGAACATTGTAGCGTGTTCCGTAATGATGAAGTGTTAAGCGAGGGTATTACCAAGGTTGAAGCGCTGGTGAAGCGTTTTGACAATGCGCGTATTGATGACATGAGCGGCGTGTTCAATACTGCACGTGTTGAAGCGCTGGAACTGGAAAATATGATGTGTGTTGCACTGGCAACAATCCATTCCGCACATGCGCGCAAGGAAAGCAGGGGCGCCCACTCAAGAACGGATTACACGGAACGCGATGATAAAAACTGGATGCGACACAGCCTGTACTCTCTTGAAACGGGTATCGACTATAAACCGGTACGTACCAAGCCGATGAGCGTCGACAGCTTCCCGCCAAAAGCGAGGGTATATTGATGAAATTCCGCGTTTACCGTTACAACCCGGAAACCGACAAAAAGCCCTACATGCAGGACTATGAACTGAACGACATCGAGCCGGGCATGATGCTGCTGGATGCTTTGCTGAAAATAAAAGACACGCTGGACGAATCACTGAGCTTCCGCCGTTCCTGCGGCGAAGGTGTATGCGGTTCGGATGGCATGAACATCAACGGCATTAACGGTCTTGCCTGTATAACACCGTTGGCGGGATTGAAGGAACCCGTTGAAATCAGGCCGATGCCGGGCCTGCCGGTTATTCGTGATCTGATCGTGGACATGGACCAGTTTTACCAGAACTACCGCGATATCAAACCCTACCTGATCGTTAACGACCCAATGCCGGAAGTAGAATTACCGCAAACACCGTTGCAGCGTGAAAAACTGGATGGCCTGTATGAATGTATTTTATGTGCCTGTTGTTCCACACAGTGCCCGTCATTCTGGTGGAACCCGGACAAGTACCTGGGGCCGGCGGCATTGCTGCAGGCATCCCGTTTTATCGAAGACAGCCGTGATCAGGCCACCGAGGAGCGTCTTGCCGATCTTGAAGGACCGTTCAAACTGTTTCGCTGTCATACCATCATGAATTGTGTGCAGGTATGCCCGAAAGGACTGAACCCGACCCTGGCAATAAACAACATCAAGAAGATGATGGTGAAACGTTCGCTATGAATCAACCGTCCATCGGGTATTCAGAACTCAAATGGCGTTGCCGCCGTGGCATGCTCGAGCTGGATATACTGTTAAATACATATCTTGAACACAATTACACTTCAATGACTGCAGCGCAGGGTGACGTGTTCAATACCTTGCTCGATTATCCGGACCAGGTATTGTTCGACCTGTTAATGGGCAAGATGCAATCGAGCAATGCAGACATAACCGAACTGGTAACCAAGATCCAGGAAATCCATCAACATTAAACAGAAACGTTAAAGATTCTGTTGTTACGACCATGACCAGGTGTTTACTATTTTCTGTATTGTCGATGTTTAGCCTGCACGTACATGCGGCAAACAGTTGTGTTGTTTTGCAATACCACCACTTCAGTGATGATACCCCTGCGATTACCAGCGTAACCCTGAAGCAATTCGATGATCACCTGGAGTACCTGAAAAACAACGACTTCAATGTTCTGCCACTGCGCGAAGTGGTCGCATCAATCGCGCAGCGCAAGGAGTTGCCTGAGCGTTGTGTCAGCCTGACGGTTGATGATGCTTATATCTCGGTTTATCGCAATGCCTACCCGCGGCTTAAATCACTGAACTGGCCGTTGACGGTTTTTGTCAATACCGCTGCCGTTGACCAGGGCGTCAATGCGTATATGACCTGGGACCAGATGCGCGAGATGTCGCAACATGGCGTCAGCTTTGAAAACCACGGCCACGGCCACATTCACCAGATCCGCAAGTTAAAGAATGAAACCGATGAGGCGTGGAAATACAGAATCACCCGCGACATTCACAAGGCACAGAGCAGGATAACCGAGGAAATAGGTGATCCGCCCCGTTTGTACGCCCATCCCTACGGTGAATACAACCGGGATACACTTGCTATCATCAGGCGCATGGGACTGACGGGCTTTGGCCAGCAGTCGGGACCGGTATGGCCGGATGCTGACTTCGGTGCTTTGCCACGCTTTCCGATGGCGGCGCATTATGCCGATATGCCGGGATTCAAAACCAAGGTGAATACACTGGCGCTGCCGGTGATTTCAGCCGAACCCGTGGAACCGCTGGTACCGCTAAACCAGCGGCGTCCCACATTGACGGTAACACTGGCGCCAGGGCGTTATGTAAAAGACTCACTGCAGTGTTTTGTCGGCGGCAGTAACAAGGTCGAGGTTCGCTGGTCACAGCAGCATGCCACACGCTTCACGGTAACACCGAAGTTCGATCTCAAACCCGGCCGCAGCCGCACCAACTGCACCATGCCCTCCAGTCAGAGCGGTCGCTATCACTGGTACAGCCATAACTGGTTTGTCAGAAAGGCCGATGGCAGCTGGTATGGAGAATACTGAGCGCTGCAGCTATACCAGGCGGACTATTGACAATATTAGAAAACACTAATATATTACCCGGTTCATTCTCGAACTACGCGGAGCGTGTGCAGGCGATGAACTTGTTCAGGTCAATACCGGTGGTTATTGCATTGCTCGCGCTCTATAGCGCGCAGGCGAGTGCCTACCAGTATGGCATGTACGTGCCGTCGGCCTATACGGCGCCGGCGTATTACAGTTCGCCTTACCCTGTTCCTTATTACCCGGCTTACCGCTACCCGGCTCAGCCGCGGTATCCGGCGCCGCAATCTGTCCCTGCAGAAAGACACAGGCCTGCAGCAAAAGCGCAGTCTGATCAGCCTGAAACAGTATCACCGCCAGCAATCAACGCAAACAAGCAGGAATTTGTAAACACATTGCTGCCTTACATCGAGAAAGAGAACAAACGCTTGCTGGTGCTGCGTAAAGATATTCTGCGTGCGATTAACAAGATCCAGGCCCAGCGAACACTGCGCCGTGCGGAAAAACAGCGGTTACTGAAGCTGGCAAAGGACTATCGTGTTAACGGTGATGTGCTAAAGGATGCAGCGGCGCGCGAGGAACTGATGCAAAAGATCGATGTTATCCCGGCTTCGCTGGCGCTGGCCCAAGCAGCCAATGAAAGCGCCTGGGGAAAGTCGCGCTTTGCCAGGGAAGCCAATAACCTGTACGGGATCTGGACCTATGATGAAAGCAAGGGCCTGAAACCGAAAAACCGGGAACAGGGCAAAACTCACCTGGTACGTATCTTCGATGATATTGGTGATTCGGTACTTTATTATATGCATACCTTGAACAGCCACCCGGCCTACAACGAGCTGCGCGACATCAGGCAGCAACAGAGGGCTTCAAACCGGCCCATTGACGGCCACAAACTGGCTGCCGGCCTGGAAAAATATTCCGCCCGGGGTCAGGAATATATCGACCTTATCCAGCAACTGATCAGGCAGAATGACTGGGCCCTGCTGGATACACAAAACCACAAGGTTTAATAAGGAATATATCCTCGGCTGCTCAGGCGTAACGCCGACAGACCCGGCCTCCCTGCTGCCTCCACGCCAGGGTATAGGCTGCCAGCCCCGATTCCCCCGTTAAGTTGTTGATATTGCAGGCCCGTCCAGACCTTTTCGCCGCGCCAGCTGCGAAAAAATAATGATAATTTTTTCTATTTACCAAATATTTCCAGCTTTGATGCGTCAAATACATATATAAGGCCGGATACGAGTATATCTGTGTTTTATTGATTGTCTAAAAACAAACTCGAGGAGGGTAAAAACGTGAAGAAAGGGTTGAATTTACTATTGGCTTTATTCATGGGTGTTGCCATGGTGTACTCAGGTCTCACGATTGCCGTTGCCGGTGGCTATGGCAAGCAAAAGGTTGTCTATCACATCAACTATGACAACGCTAAGAGACAGGCTGGCGCAATGCGCA
>JAASSE010000114.1 GCA_021768055.1 Gammaproteobacteria bacterium
ATGTAAACAAGGTCGCAGCCGTCGAGACAAACACGCCTGCCAAACGATTACGCCCCGGCTTGCTCGATCAGCGCCTGAGCGAGACTGAAAAATGGCTGGCACAGGTCAACGATGACCATTACAGTATCCAGTTGTTCATGACGCGTATAGCCGATGCAAAAGCGGTCGAGCGGTTCCTTCAAAACCAGTCCGGCCTGCTTGAATTGGACAGGATTTACGTCTATGAAACTAGGATCGATGGGAGCCGCATGTACAGTGTTTTGTACAGCGATTTCACCACCCGGCAAACTGCCCGTTCAATACTTCAAAGCCTGCCGGCTGACTTGAGGGCAAGCAAACCGTTTCTGCGTCGGGTGAGTGCGTTGAAGAAAGATCTGAATACCAGCAGTTAGCGAGATACACGCGAATATAAAGCGGGTTGTGGTAGATTAATGATTATAAAAATTATAAATAACAGTCTCATCGTCACTATTGCATTGCTTGCCGGATGCGAGGCATCAAATCCCCCAGACGTGTCTGAAGGTCATTTGCTGATCGATGATGCGGCAACGCAATCAATACCGGAGCCGGTAGCGCGGGTACCGGTATTACCCAGGCCTGAACAGCGTCCTGATCTTGAAACCTATACCGTTGTTGTACGCGATGTGCCGATCCGTGAACTGCTGTTTTCAATGGCCAGGGACGCCAAGCTGAACCTGGATATCGATGATGACATCAAGGGCAAGATCACCATGAACGCGATTGATCAGACCCTGCCAAAAATTCTTGACCGCATTTCCCAGCAGGCCGCTATTCGTTACCAGCTGGTAGACAATACCCTGCGTGTACAGGCCGACACGCCCTATCTTAAAACCTACAACATCAGTTACCTCAATATATCGCGCATAAGCTCCGGCACGGTAGAAGTCTCTTCCGAGATTAGTTCAACAGGAACGGGAGACGCAGCTGGTGGCAGTGTCAGCAGTGGAGGCAATGACTCGAGCTCCGTGGTGCGTAACAGTTCCAGCCACGAGTTCTGGAAAACCCTGACGATTAATATCGCCGGTATCATCGGGGAGAAGGTCAAGGCGAGCAAGGGCAGTGCGGTAGAAACCAGTGACCGCATCGTAGTCAATCGTGAAGGTGGCATGATCGCTGTCAAGGCCACCGCTAAAGAGCATAACGAAATCCAGGCGTTTATCGACAAGGTGCTCGACAGTGTACAAAGGCAGGTATTGATTGAAGCCACCATTGCGGAAGTCAGGCTCAGCGACAGGTACCAGGCGGGCATCGACTGGAGCCTGGTAACGGGTGACCCAAATACAACAACCAGGCAGGATCTACTCGGCGGTAATCTTGGTACAACACCGTTTTTCTCGTTCAATATCGCCGATACCATTAACGGCAATCCGCTCAATATCACGTTAAAAGCGCTCGAAACATTCGGCGACGTCAAAGTACTGTCAAGCCCGAAGGTTATGGCGATAAATAATCAAAGCGCCATCCTCAAGGTAGTAGACAACGAAGTGTACTTTACTATTGATGTAGAGGCTGTGCCGGGGTCAGTCAATCAAAACGCTTCCATTGCAATTGAAACAAACGTCAATACCGTGCCTGTAGGCTTTATTATGTCGGTTACACCGTTTATAGACGAAAAAGATGTCGTTACCTTGAATGTACGACCGACGATTTCCCGTATTATCGAATTCGTCAATGATCCAAACCCGGCGCTGGCCGATGCGGGGGTTACCAGTGAAATCCCGGTGATCCAGGTACGCGAGATAGAGTCTGTTTTAAAAATAGAAAACGGTGACACGGCAGTCATCGGTGGTTTAATGCAGGACCAGATTGATAAATCAACCAGCGGTGTACCCATTCTGTCGAGTATTCCCTGGCTGGGCTCATTGTTCAGATATCAGGATGACGAATACGTTAAATCCGAGCTCGTAATTTTTATCAAGCCGGTGGTTATGAAAGACGCAAGCCTGGTCGGCGACCTGAAAGAGTACAGAAAATACCTGCTTGAAGATCTACAAGCTGACAGCCAGCTGGAAACTGCACAGTCGAACAAGCAGTAACCGTAGTTTTGAGCATTACATCGCAAGAGTGTTTACATGAGTCTATTACTGGATGCCCTGAAAAAAGCTGCGCAAGAGAAGCAGAACGCGGATTCTGCAGACAACAGCGCAGCTTCGCCCGTCGAAGTCAGGCCGGTTACAGACACGCCACAGGCTGAAGCGGCACCCGATGCCACGGACACTGCGAATGAGCTCGAGCTTGAACTTGATGTTGAAGAGCCCGTTGCTGCCAGCGAGCCAGAAACACAGGATATCGTCGAAACACAGCCAGCCACGGTAACAGAACCGCCTGCAACTGTAGAACCAGGGCGCGTCACGGCGACACCATCAACCGTTAGCGATGAAGCCCTGCAGTTGTTGATTCGCAAAACCAATGATTCGCATAAAAAATCACGCTGGTTGATATGGGGTGGAGTGGTTTCAGGCACGCTGATTTTATTGCTGGTGGGCGGTCTGTATTTTTATGTGGGCATGACGGATGAAATTGATTCAATGCAGCGCAAACATCAGATTGCGCTGGCATCACTCAAATCAAAAACACGGATTGAAGAGAACCTGACCTCGCTGGCAGTCGTCTCGGAGAACAAGAAAGCTGCACAGCCTGTTAAGGCCAAAGCCAGTAAACAGGCATCACCATCATCAACATCTGGCAGTTCAGCTCAAAGCAGTCCGGCCATCAACAAAACATTTTCAGTAGAGCGGGTCGAGAAGCGTGATCCGGTCAGTGAATCACTGCAAACAGCGTGGACGGCTTATCAGAACCAGGATTACGCCACCGCCAAATCAATCTATGAAAGCGTGCTCGCCAAAGAGCCGCATAATCATGACGCGAACCTGGGAATCGCGGCCATCGCCATGCAAACAGGCGATGTTGAGACTGCGCGAGACATATATATAGGGTTGCTGGAGCGTGATCCCAGAGACCCGCATGCACATGCCGGCTTGGCGAATGTCGCACAAAGTGGCGGTGCCAGCCTGAGTGAATCCAGGTTGAAACAGCTCATCGGGCATCGCCCGAATGATTCAAATCTGCAGTTCGCACTGGGCAACCTGTATGTTCAGAAACAGAGCTGGCCAGATGCCCAGCAGGCATTCTTTAATGCATGGAAGGGCGATTCCCAGAATGCTGATTATGCCTACAACCTGGCGGTCAGCCTTGATCATCTGGGCAAGCACAAGGAGGCACTGGCTTATTACAAGGACAGTTTGAAACTCGCCTCAGGTAAAAATATCAGTTTTTCCCCCGACGCTGTCAGAAACCGCGTTGCTTACCTGGATTCGAGGCAATCACCATGAATGCGCCTGCTTTCACCAAGAAAAAAAAACGACTCGGTGAAGAGTTGATCGAGAAAGGCCTGGTTACTTATGACCAGGTCCAGATCGCACTTACCGAACAGAAAAAAAATGGCAAGTTAATTGGTGAGATCCTGGTATCACTGGGATTTGTTTCTGAATCTGTCATGCGTGATGTACTGGGCAGGGTGCTCGGTGTTGGCAGTGTTGATTTGTCCACCGTCATTCCCGACCAGGAAGCGCTCAAGCTAGTACCCAAAGAAGTGGCAGAGCGTCATGCCATTATCCCGGTCAGTTTCAACGAAGAAGAGCAGCAGCTCAAGATTGCGATGAAAAACGCGTCCGACCTGCTGGTGCTCGACCGCATACACGCGCTGGTTGGTCGTAAAATCGAGATCACGCCGCTGGTCGCCGGTGAAGGTGAAATCAAGAAAGCCATTGACCAGTTCTACGGCTATGAACTTTCCGTCGACGGCATTCTGCACGAAATAGAAACGGGTGAAATCGATTACCAGAGCCTGGATGCAATTGATGATGAATACAGCCAGCCGCTGGTGCGCCTGGTTGATGCAATTCTGGCTGATGCGGTAAAGCGCGAGTCTTCCGATATTCACTTCGAACCCGAAGACGGTTTCCTCAGATTGCGTTACCGGATTGATGGCGTCATGCGTCAAATACGCAGCCTGCACAGGGATTACTGGTCTGCCATTGTGGTACGCCTGAAAGTCATGTCGAACATGAACATCGCTGAAACACGCATCCCGCAGGACGGCAGGCTGAGTTTGCAGGTGCAGGGCCACCGGGTTGATTTCCGTGTATCTGCACAGCCCACGACTCACGGAGAGAATATCGTGTTGCGTGTGCTCGACCGCGCCAAGGGCATTGTGCCGCTGGGCCAGCTTGGCGTGAATGAAGCCACGCTGGACGCCTTGCGCCTGATGATGGCGCGCCCGGAAGGTATCATCCTGGTTACCGGGCCGACCGGCAGCGGTAAGACCACCACGCTGTATTCCATGCTCAACTACGTAAAGTCCGAGCAGGTCAATATCATGACGCTGGAAGACCCGGTCGAGTACCCGGTGGATATGATTCGCCAGACATCGGTCAACGAAGTGGCGCGCATGGATTTTGCCAACGGTATTCGTTCGATGATGCGCCAGGATCCGGACATTATTCTGGTCGGCGAGATTCGTGATGAGGATACGGCCGATATGGCTTTTCGTGCCGCGATGACAGGTCACCAGGTATTGTCTACCCTGCACACCAATTCGGCGATCGGCGCAATACCGCGATTGCTCGATATCGGTGTGTTACCGGATATCATGACCGGTAACATCATCGGCATCATCAGTCAGCGGCTGGTGCGTCTGTTGTGCCCGCATTGCAAACAAGCCCATGAAGTTGACGAAATGGACAGCAAGCTTCTCGGTATTGAATATGTAAACGATTCCATGACCATTTATGAAGCAGACGGTTGTCCGCAATGTGACAACACGGGATACAGGGGACGTGCCGCCATTATCGAAGCCCTGCGCATCGACAGCGAGCTGGATGAGCTGATTGCCAAGCGCGCAACATTGGGGGAATTAAAGGCCTGTGCCAAGTCTACTGGCTACAGGACACTGGCGGATGATGCCATCCGGCGCGTGCTTGACGGTGAAACATCGCTGCAGGAAGTAACACGCGTGATCGACCTGACCGAGAGGTTGTTGTAACCATGCCCGATTACAGGTTCAGGACCATCGATGCTTCGGGTCGCGTGCGTTCCGATACCATGGTCGCCAGCAACCCGATGGAACTGGAGAAACGTCTCAGCAGCATG
>JAASSE010000115.1 GCA_021768055.1 Gammaproteobacteria bacterium
GACAAGGTAAGGCTGATCGTTTAACAAACAATGCAAAGCCGTAGAATGTGGCTCATGAAATTCGTGAAAATGGCTGTCGAATTCTTCTATATCGATATCCAGACCGTCACTGGAAACAATCCGTCCTTCATTCAGCGGATACTCGCTGCCATGCCTCATTGAAACCATGTTGACAGACTGTATGTCATGCGGAATTTCCAGCGAGGCAACCCACGCCAGTAATGCTGTTGCCTGTTCAACTGCCTGTTGCAGCCGCAAGCGAATTGATTCTATCTGGGCAATATCAGGTGCCTTGTAAAACCCACCCACGCATACGCCAACCGGGTTTACCGAACGTGCACCCAATAGACTGATCAGGTCATTGCCGAGTGACTGTAATTCCAGACCGCGCCTGACTTCATCAGGATATGTCTGCGCCATCTCGATAACGCTTTTAAAACCAAGGAAATCCGGTGCCGCCAGCATGTGGATATGCAGGCTGTGGCTCTGTAACCATTCACCACAGTATATCAACCGACGCATATCACGGATCCATGATGACACCTGTATGCCAAATATGGATTCGATCGCATGCACCGCACTCATCTGGTAGGCCACGGGGCAGATACCACAAATGCGTGCGACTATGTCCGGTA
Organism: Gammaproteobacteria bacterium; assembly: GCA_021768055.1. GTDB lineage: Bacteria > Pseudomonadota > Gammaproteobacteria > SZUA-229 > SZUA-229 > JABDQW01. The sequence continues at coordinate 636 of JAASSE010000115.1, forward strand.
CTTCCTGGTAACTCCGTCCCTCGAGAAACTTTTCAAAATAACGCGGTGGCTCGTAGATGCGCAGCTTCAGTTCAGTGATTCGTTCGCGTTCAATACTCAGATCAAGAGCACCCTCTCCCTCGACACGAGCAAGTACAGGTACATTAATTTCGATCGTCCTGTCACTCATCATCACGCCATTTTTCTGCTGCCAGGCGGAATTCCTCGCTCGCATTGTTGATAAATGCGAAGCGCCGGGCTATCTCCCCGGCACCAAGCCCGAGATCATGAAAATGCTGCGCCAGTGCATCCGTGTTTATATCGGTTGCCGGGCCATCGCATGCATAGCAATCCCTGCCGATTGACGGGCACAGTGCACCACATCCGGTCCGTGTTACCGGCCCCATGCAGGGCTCACCCTTGGCCACCATTACACACACGATATTCTGGCGCTTGCATTCCTGGCAGATTTTGTCGGTCTCACGAACTGGTGGAACACCGCGCACGAGCGAACGCAGCACATTGGTTATCTGACGCGTACTGACCGGACATCCCCAGAGTTCAAAATCAACACGAACATGTGCACTGATTGGTGATACCTCGGCTAGGCTGTCTATATATTCAGGCCTGGCATATATGGCCTTACTCCAGTTTTCCACGCTGGAATAGTTGCGCAGGGCCTGAATGCCGCCGGAATTTGCACAGGCACCTATGGTGATCAAGATCTCGCAAGAATTTCTGATCTCTTGGATTCGATCGACGTCAGCCGTTGTCGATACACTGCCTTCAACAAAGGCAACATCGACTGGTGCCAGTTCGTCAACCATGCCGGCCTCAGCGAAATGCCGAATATCAACGAGCTGCGACAGGCCAAGCAGCGGCTCGCCCATGTTCAGAAATGCGAGCTGGCAACCATCACAGGAACTGAACTTGTGAACAGCAACCTTTATACGCTGAGACGAACTGTCGACGTAACCGGTCTTCTGATTCATTTATATATGCCCACACTCGTCATAACTACTTAAAAACCCTTGATACAACACAGGTGACTTACTTTCTCATAACAAAATACCGGGCCATCCTTGCAAACATAACTCTCCCCGAACTGGCAATGTCCGCAATGACCGGCAGCGCACTGCATATTACGCTCCATCGAAATCCAGATGTCCCCTGGTGCTACACCGGCATCCAGCATCGAACTTACAGCCACCTTTATCATGGGCTCGGGTCCACATAACATCACGATAACGCGTTCTATATCGAACTCGAGCTTGTCTACCAGCTCTGTGACTCTGCCAACATGCCCCGGCCACAATGCATCACCACGGTCAGCAGACAAAAACACGTTTGTCATTGGCATCGTTTGCCATTGATCGTAGCGGTCTTTCCAGATCATATCACTCGAGTGCTTGACGCCTTGCACGATATTAAGGTGACCATAGCGTTCACGTCGGTTTGATATGTAATTGATAGCAGACACGACCGGTGCACAACCCAGGCCTCCTGTCATTATCACGACATCTTTCTGCTCAGCCTCCTTCATTGGCCAACCCCTGCCATAAGGACCCCGAATGCCAAGGGTATCGCCTTCCCTCAAACTGGATAGTGCGTTACTGACACGACCAACAGACCGGATCGTATGATCGAGAATACGATCATCCTTCGGGTCCGATACAATCGAGATCGCTATTTCTCCTACTCCAAAGAGATAGAGCATATTAAACTGGCCGGCCTCGAAGCTGTATTGCAGGCGCATGTCCTCGTCGGTGAACTGCAGGCGCAGGGTAATGAGTCCAGGCGACTCCTCGATTCGCTCAATAATACGTACTTCATGAGGCTGGTATGTGTGCATCACAAGATACCATCCTCGCAAACAGCAACAACCTCTTTGGTGATATCGATCCCTACCGGGCACCAGCTGATGCAGCGACCACAGCCAACGCAGCCTGAGCGGCCATATTGCAAATGCCAGCTACCGAGTTTATGTGTAAGCCACTGGCGATAGCGGGAACGTATATCGTCTCTGACCTGTAACCCATGAATATAACTGTGCTCAACACTGAAACATGAATCCCATTCCCGGTAATGGCCTGAACTGTCTCCATTCAGATCAGGCACATCATGCTGGTTATGGCAAAAACAAGTGGGGCATACGGCGGTGCAGTTTCCGCAGGCAAGACATCGGCTTGCAACATCATCCCATTGTGGATGCTCGAGCCGACTGAAAAGCTGCTCATACAAATTACCGCCGGGTATCTCTCTTGTCTGCACAGCCTTCGCATTGTGTAATAATTCTTCGGCCTCGATGATCTGGTCGGTGTCCGCATCTTCCAGAGCCAGTTTCTGTATTTGCTCCATGCCGGGATCACTGTGCGCCTCAACAATAAATCCATCACTCAGTTCTGTGAGCGCCAAATCAAACCCGTAGCTCGCGCGGGGCCCGTCTCCTGTCGACGCACAAAAACAGGTGCTTGCAGGGTGCGTGCAATTGACAGCAACCAGGAAAAGTTTTTGACGTCTTGCCAGGTAATAAGGATCCTTATAATCGGATTGCAAAAAATGCTTGTCCTGCAAATGCAGTGCGGCAAGATCACAGGAGCGCACGCCAATGACTGCCTTTGGCTCGATTTCTGGCTCTGCAACCTTGAAAACGAGTTTTCCAGTCTCATCTTTTTCACAGGTCCAGAGTAGTTCTCGTGATCTGAACAGCATCGGCTTCAATGCCTGCGGACCATTGGCCCAGGCAAAATAGCGCTTGTCTTCTGTATGATTCAGGCGATAGTGCCCGGGTGACTGTCTGTCAGTCACCCCCACTGGCAGCTCATTGATCGAGCTAATATCGGAAAATACGATGGCACCATCTTTTTCCACGGGACCAACACAGCGGAAACCTTCTCCCTGCAGGGACGTGAGAAGATCCTGAAGTCTTTCACGAGGTAAAAATGCGATATCTGTGTTCATGCTTATTGCGACAGTATGCCTGATAACTTGCGGCGATACTCCTTTGCAAAATCCGGGTTATTCGGTGCGAGCATATTAATTATCGAAACTATCATTTCACGTGCAGCGCCCTCCTTGTATTCCGGATCATTCTCGAGAATGTAAAACAACTCATCCATTGCGGATGCATAATCATGCTGCGACATCCTGCATATCGCAAGATCAAAACGGGCGTCAGTATCTGCCGGGTTTTCTGCAATTCGTTCGCTCAATTTCTCCTCGCCTTCTGTTTTACCGGCCTGTTCGATAATCCATAACTGCCCAGCCAGGCTCTTGCCAATTTCGCTTTCACGGTCCTGTTCCGGCAGCCTCTCCAGCAAGCTGGTTGCTTCTTCGTATTGCTCGAGATCGATATAGATCTGTACCATGTCGAGCGCAATGCGTGTGTTGGCCGGGTCTTTCTTTATCGCGTCAGCCAGCAGGGTGATCGCCCTTGCTGTTTCACCCTGTAAATGCAACTCACGGGCCTGCAACCGCATTTCTTCGGATTCACGAAAAATACCGAACTCTTTCAACAAGGAACGTGCTTCCTGCTCTTCCAGGACACCTACCTCGGCACGCATCGGCTCGCCGTCCTGAAAAACAATGAGCGTGGGTACATGCTCTATTTTGTATTTTTCCTTGAGCTCGGGGTTCTCATCGATATCGACTTTGGCAAATACGAACTGCTCTGCAAACTCTTTAGCCAGCGCCGCAAACATTTCCGTTACAATCAGGCAATGCTCTGACCAGACGCCAATAAATGCAACAATAACTGGGACCTTGTGTGAATTCAGCAGTACATATTTACCGTAACTGCTGTCGCTAACCTCAAATACAAGTGCTTCTTTTGCCATCGGAAATGTTTACCACAACATAATTGAGAATGATGACGCTCACTTTAACAAATCTTCCGTATCCTATGGCAACATAGCGCCATGGAAATATACCTCGTTGGCGGCGCGGTTCGCGATGAATTACTGGAATACTCTTCCCATGAAAAGGACTGGGTTGTCGTCGGTGCAACAGCAGATGAAATGATTGCTGCCGGTTACCAGCAGGTCGGTAAGGATTTTCCTGTTTTCCTGCACCCAGATACCAAGGAAGAGTATGCACTGGCGCGTACCGAGCGCAAAACCTCACCGGGATACAAGGGATTCGAAGTACATGCGACGCCAGACGTCACACTTGAAGATGATTTACAACGGCGCGATTTGACCATCAATGCGATGGCAAAAGATCTGCAGGGAAATATCATCGATCCTTTCAACGGTAAGCAGGATATTCACGACAAGATACTGCGCCACGTGTCACCAGCATTTGCCGAAGATCCTGTGCGCATCTTGCGCGTTGCACGCTTTGCCGCACGCTACCTGCACCTGGGATTCATTGTTGCAGATGAAACCATGAAGTTAATGAAGGATATGGTTGCTGCGGGCGAAGTGGATGCACTGGTGCCAGAACGCGTCTGCCCAGGGTTTGCTTGGTGCTGAAGAACGGCGTGAAGATGTTACGTTTAATCTCCTCACTCATGCCGCAACCGTTGTCGCGGACTTCGATCACAAATGAATC
>JAASSE010000116.1 GCA_021768055.1 Gammaproteobacteria bacterium
CAGTCAGATGATTACGGTCAAAACCATGTTCGCTGACCATTTTCTGGATGAATTCCTGAACATCAGTGCGCTGACTGTAGTTCGCACCGGCAGCCAGGGGCACAAACATGAACAGTGCGATCATTGAGGAAAAAACGGATTTCATGGATTTATCGATTTCTAATTATTTTTATTTCGACCACAATCGGCGGTGTGAGTTTATCGACATCAACATGCCGAAACCCGCCATCAGCGTAACCAGCGACGTACCGCCATAGCTCACCAGCGGTAAAGGCACACCAACTACCGGCAGAATACCGGACACCATGCCCACGTTCACGAACAGGTACACGAAAAAGGTCATACTCAAACTACCTGCCAATAACCGACTGAAATTATCCTGCGCATGGTCTGCGATATACAGGCCACGCATCACGATAAAGGCATACAGTGCCAGCAATACGACTGCACCCATGATACCAAATTCTTCTGCAAACACTGCGAAAATAAAATCGGTGGAACGTTCGGGCAGGAAGTCCAGCTGCGACTGGGTGCCGTTTAACCAGCCTTTACCGTAGATGCCGCCGGAACCGATCGCAATCTTGGACTGGATAATGTGATAACCCGCACCCAGCGGGTCACTTTCCGGATCCAGCAGGGTGAGCACGCGCTGGCGCTGGTAATCATGCATCATGCGCCACAATACCGGTATGCACGCCACCAGTACCAGCCCGGAACCAATCAGCACTCGCCAGCGTATACCGGCAAAAAATACGACAAAAAACCCGGCCGCCGCCACCAGCAAGGCCGTGCCCAGGTCCGGCTGCATCGCGATCAGCACGGTCGGCACCAGTACCAGTATTGAAGAAATCACCAGTGAGCGAAAACCCGGGGGCAGCGGGCGCTCAGACAGGTACCAGGCCAGCATCAGCGGTGTTGCCAGCTTCATGATTTCCGATGGCTGAAAACGCACCCCGATCCTGAGCCAGCGCTGTGCGCCCTTGCCGACATCGCCCGCAAACAACACCATCAACAACAGCACCATGCCGATAGCAAACACCCAGGGCGTCCACAGGTAAAGCTGGTGTGGTGGTATCTGTGCCACAACCAGCATGACCAGGAAGGCTATCGACAGGCGCATGCCCTGTTTTTGTAACAACGCCGTCGACTCGTCACCGGCACTGTACAGAATGCCCAGCCCTGCCAGCGTCAGTATCAGTAAACCAAACAACAGCACCGGATCAATGCGCACCATTTGCAACGTGCGTGCAAAGCGGCTTCGGTAGTGCGTATCGAAATTGAATTTATTTGGCATCTTTCAATAAATACCTGTCCATGATGGCGCGCGCAATCGGTGCAACGGCACTGCCATGCTCACCGTTTTCGGCAATAACTGCAACCACGATCTGCGGATCTTCCATTGGTGCAAAGGCAATGAACAGGGCGTGGTCACGTAATTTCTTGGCAACGGTTTCTTCATCGTATTCTTCATCCTGGGCAATACTGAAAACCTGCGCAGTACCGGTTTTACCGGCCATTTCATATTTCAGCCCCCACCCTGTCGCGCGTGCCGTCCCCCATTTACCGCGCAATACCCGCTGCATTGACTTGTGTATCAAGTCCCACCGGGCCGGTTGCTTCAACTTTATCCATGACACGGATAGCACTGACATCGCGGTAATTTCACCAGCATCATCACGCATTTCCTTGAGTAATCTTGGTTCGACCAGCCTGCCCTTGTTGGCCAGTGCGGTAGTCGCTGTTGCAAGCTGCAACGGCGTTGCCAGCATATACCCCTGGCCGATACCGGAGATTAATGTCTCGCCCGGGTACCATATTTTTCCGTGTACCCGACGCTTCCATTCACGTGATGGCAGCAAGCCGCGGCGTTCACTGAAGAGGTCAATGCCGGTCTTCTCACCGAACCTGAACTGGTGCAGGAAATCATGAATACGATTGATGCCGAGTCGGTGCGAGAGTTCATAAAAATACACATCGCAGGACTCTTCAATAGAATCTCCCAGGTCGACCAAGCCATGGCCCTCCTTTTTCCAGTCCCTGTATTTATGCTCCTCGTCATTGGGCAAATGGTAATACCCGATGCAACGTATACTTTCCCTCGGTCCGATCGCATTGTCTTCCAGGCCACCCAGACCGATAAACGGCTTCATCGTCGAGCCCGGAGGATACTGCCCGTACAGCGCCCGGTTGAACAGCGGCTTTTCATCCCCCTCACGCAACGCCTTGTAGTCTTTCACACTGATGCCGTGCACGAACAGGTTGGGGTTATAGGTCGGCTTGCTGACGAACGCCAGCACCGCGCCCGTCTTCGCTTCCATCGCTATGACCGCGCCGGAGAACTCCCCCAGCTTCTGCTCGGCATGTTTCTGCAGCTCTATGTCGAGGTTCAGCACCAGATTGCTGCCGGGTATAGGTGGAATCCTGTCGATCACCCGCAGAATTCGGCCCTCGGCATTGACCTCGACATTCTGCTGCCCCACGTGGCCGTGCAGTTCATCCTCGTAGTACTTCTCGACGCCGGTTTTACCGATATGCGAAGTGCCGCGGTAATTACTGGTATCGATGGTACTGAGTTCGCGCTCACTGATCCGGCCCACGTATCCCACCGCATGAACGGTCGACTCGCCGTGCGGATAATGCCGACTCAAACGGGCAGCGATATCCATTCCAGGGAAGCGGTGCCGGTTGACCGCCAGGGCGGCCACCTCGTCTTCGTTCAGCCGGGTCCTGAGGGAAATACTTTCAAAGGGACGGTGTGAACGCAGTGAAGTGTGAAAGCGTTCGAGGTTGTCCTCGCTGATGGTGACAATCTCGCCCAGCCCCTGCAGCGTGGCTTCCATATCCTCAACCTGCTCCGGGATTATTTCCAGGTGATATGTTGGTAAGTTTTCCGCCAGCACCACACCATTGCGGTCGTAGATCAGGCCGCGGTTGGGCGGCAGCGCCATCAGGCGCACCCGGTTTTCCTTGGACAGGTCGGCAAAATGCGCATACTCGACAATCTGCAGCCAGCCCAGGCGCACCAGCAGGCCTATGATCAGCAGCAGACTGACGCTGGCGGCAAATATCGCCCGGGCCTTGAACAGCCGGGAGATTTGCGAATGGTCTATGACAAACGCTCGTGGCACTAGAACAACCTGAACAAATGCCTGGTGCCGACGATGGGCACGTGGTTACTGATACTGATCTGGGCCATCCCCATGGACAGGTAAATACACGACCTGTTGGATTATTTTCGCTGAATTATATCGAGTTTGGCCCGGCAGAGGCGGTTTAATGCGTTTTAGACTCGACAATCGCTGAACAATCGCTAGAATCCCCCAAAATGTTCGCCAATGCTTAACCGGAGTACCCCATGAGACTGGTTTTGATCGGAGCCCCCGGTTCCGGCAAAGGCACACAAGCCAAATTTCTGACCGAAAAATACAACATTCCGCAGGTCTCGACCGGCGATCTGCTGCGTGCAGCCGTGGCTGCCCAGACACCGCTGGGCCGCCAGGCCAAGGCGGTGATGGATGCCGGCCAGCTGGTACCCAACGATATCGTGATGGGCATGATTCGCGAGCGCATCATGCGCCCGGACGCCGAAAACGGCTTCATCCTGGACGGTTTCCCGCGCAACCTTGAGCAGGCCGAAGCGCTTGATAAGCTGCTGGCGACACTGGGCCGGCCCATCGATGCGGTATTGCAGATCGATGTCGATTTCGATCTGTTGATGCAGCGCATGGTCGGCCGCCTGACCTGCCTGTCCTGCGGGGCATTGTTCAATTCTTTCACCAATCCGCCGGCCATCGATACCCAGTGCGATCTGTGTGGTGGTTCTCTGCATCACCGCTCTGACGATAACGAGGAAACCATCGACCGCCGCCTGCGTGTGTACGAGATGCACACCCAGCCATTGTCCGCCTACTACAACAACCGCGGCAACCTGCACAAGATTGACGGCCAGGGTACAGTCGAGGAAATCATGAAGCGCATCAAGTCTGCGCTGCGCGGCATGCGTTCATCGCGCATCAAGCTGCAGCCGCTGGCCCAGGCGCCGGTGAAGAAAACCAGCTCAAAGCCGGAAGTGATTCGCACCCAGGTCGAGGACAAGTCAAAAGTTGTGCCGAAGCAGAAAAAGCGCGAATCGGCCGCGATCAATCCGGTGGTGAAAAAACGCGCCAAAACCAGAAATGCCGCTGCCCAGGCAAAATACCGCGAACAGCTGAAGAGCCTGCAAAATGAACTGAAAAATGTGCAGTCAGAACTGAAGGAAGTCGCCCGCAGTGAAAAACAGGCCGTGCGCCAGGTTGAGAAAAATCAGGCAGAACTTGAAAAGCTGACGGAGAGAGCAGCCAAGCTGAAATAACAGTAACGAGGGACGAGTGGCTAGGGCCGAGGAGTGGCCTATCACAGTGACAAGCAGGGATTAAGCTATTTCACTCCTTTGAAGAAACACAAACCATTCTCCTTTTAATTTCCCAGGGACTGCGTTCCTTATAAACGCACTACAAGACAAAAGTAATCAGCTTTTCCTCGTTACTCGTACCTCGTACCTCGTCCCTGTTTTTAGCCTTGCTGTGCCGCGATATCCTCGCGCACCTTGTCCATGTCCAGTTCCCTGGTCTTGCTGATAAGCTCTTCCAGCGCAGATTCAGGTAGCATACCCGCCTGGGAGAAAATAATGATCTGCTCGCGGAAGATCATCATGGTCGGGATCGAACGAATCTGGAAGCTTGCGGCCAGTTCCTGCTCAACTTCCGTATTGACCTTGGCAAACACCACGTCATCGTGTTTTTCGGAAACGCTCTCGTAGATCGGTGCGAAGGACCGGCACGGGCCACACCAGGGCGCCCAGAAATCCACGATCACGATATCGTTGTCGGTGATCGAATCTTTAAATGTCTCTTTGGTCAGCTCGACAGTTGCCACAAATATTCTCCATACCACGGATAACGGGAACGCGCGATGATACCACAACCGCCAGTCGCAGTTTGCACCAGCTGTCAGATGGAGAATGAAAACAGGATTTCCGGATAGGAATCGGAACAGTCGCTGAAAACGGTCTCAGTGCAGTCCTGGTAGTCTTCGTAGACAATTCCGGCGCCGAAATAGAAGTTGCCCCGCCCCATGAAATTCACCCCGGCGCGGTAGCC
>JAASSE010000117.1 GCA_021768055.1 Gammaproteobacteria bacterium
CAGCAATTGCAGTAATTAGGTAACACAAGGAGGTGAGTATGGCGCGGCTACCCCGCTATTTTGTCAAGGATCAGGCACAACATGTCATTCAGCGCGGTAATAATCGCGAACCAATTTTTGCAGATACGTAATAAATAGGGTCAGACTCGAATTATTCGCAAGCGGACACTCGATACCACTAAGTCAGGATGTTGGCACTCTGCCAATACAGGTTCGCCACAGGCGGATATAACAAGGTAGACTTGACCATCTGACACTAAAGGATGGTGCCCATGAAAAGATTCACAATTCTGTTGGTCTTTCTGATGTTTTCACCTACTAGCAACGCTGCGGATGATTTGAACAGTGGTAGGGAGTTGCTTCGAAAATGCAATTCATACATAAAAGCGGTCAACAATAATGACATTATGGTAGACCTTGTCGGAGGGGGTCGCTGCCTCGGATTAGTTCGTGGGATCATTGATGCCGGCACTATTTTCAACATAATTGCAGTAGCAAATAATCGAGTCACACTTCACATCTTCTGAGTACATAATTATGTTACTAACGATCAAGGGATCAGGGTGGTTGTTAAATATTTAAAAAACCATCCAGAACAACTAGATGAAAATGGCTCTACCCTGACAGTATTAGCATTAATGCAGGCATTTCCTTGTGAATAAATGAATCACTGAAACATAAAGAATAAATAGGGTCAGACTCGATTGATCATGCATTGATCTCAAAACTGTGCCTCGCACCACTCATCGATTATCTCACGCACAATTTTGGGTTGCTCGGTCAATGGCCAGTGATCGCAGTCCACGATCTTGATGGAGGCATTGGGCATGCGTTTGATTTGCGCTTCATTACGGTGTCGATCACTCAGAGTGGAGCCGCCGGACATCAGCACCAGTACTGGCTGATTGATGGCTTCCAGTTCTGGTACAGGCTGAACGGCCGCCAAAAGGTCCTGTAAGTAATTGACCAGGGGAATGTAATGAAGGTCTACCAGCGGATTAGTATACAGATCGGCGATCTTCAATCCTGGCGTGGACCGAAGGGTGGCGCGGGTCTTCTCATCCAGGGCATACAAATCACGCGGGGGATAATGTCGCCTCAAGCCCAGGGCACTCGCTACCAAGAGCAAACCCACCGGCACCCAGAACACAAGTCGCAAACGTCGCACCCACCTAAGCACGCCATGCAGGTTTTGATGGAAGACCGGATCGATCAGAATCAAGCCCGCCACACTGTCAGGGTAGGCGGCGGAAAAGTCGAGGGCGATCTCGGCCCCGAGGCTGTGACCCAGCAAGACCACCTGGGGTAAGGCTTCGTGTTCAATGATTGCCTTGAGATCCTCAACCCAGCGGCTTCGATAGATGCGGCCATGAAACATGGAGTCCCCGTGTCCCCGCAAATCAGGCCGCAGGAGATTCCACTTCGCCGCCAAGGTGGAATGACCGACAAACTCTGACCAGCGCGTATGGTTACTCGCAACACCGTGCAGCATAACCAAACTTTGTTCGGCGCCTTCAGGGCGGCTCAACCAGTAGCTCAAGTGGGCACCGTCATGGTGCAGTATCCGTCTCGTTTCCATAGATAAGTTAACGCCCTATCGCTCAATAGGTAAAAACACCAGCTTCGTGCTCCCACGCAATGCTCTATAGTCTAAGCAAGAAATAAGATTTGCACCATGCAATCCAGTGTTCATCCAATGGTTGTGACAAACAACGGTTTCTGTGCTGGAAATGTATAAAGCGGATTATGAGCATATAGATCCAGTCTTTATGTTTTTATGTTGACATTCTTTACACCTCGACTCGTCAGCTACTTTCCTAATTTCATCAGGTATATGATTTATTAGAATTTTTTATTAAATGGCACATTAGTTGCTTATCCTAATTTAGGATTCGACTGTATTGTTGTCCGCAAAATGTTACAAAAGCAGAAATGTATGGGAGAGGTTTGGTGAATATAGTGGGTAATAATAAAAGGAAAGGCGAAAAGCCTATTCCGGATGATATTGAAAATTATTTAAATGATGCTCAGCAAGTAGAGTTAAACACAATAGAGAAATTTGGCTGGAGCCTGAAATTTATTCGTCGTCCGTTATTCCAGGATAATATTGTAGTAGTAGCAAATCCGGATGGTAGCTCATTCGGTATCCTGGAAGAAGATGGAGTATTAAACCTTCAGCCAGATATTGAAATTAGAATATAAATCAATTCTATATAGAATTTACATTATAATTCACTAATGTCCTGGAGGTTTAATAAAGAGGCAATTAACTATGAAATTATTTAACATATTCGTAGTAGCTTTATTTGTTTTCCTACCCACTAGCTCAGTAGTTTATGCTGGTCAGAAATACGATACTTCAAGATTGATTACAACATCTTCGATAAGTACTGCTACAACCGAAGCGGAACAATTGTTACGACTTGTCAAAAGTGAGGCGCAGACAGTAGTAAATAGAATGGTCCTGATTGATAAAGAGGAAGGTTATGAAGGGGAGCATAAAATCACTGTTCAGATCATAGTATCAATACAACGAGCGCCAAAAACAGCGGATAGCGATGAGGATAAATAATAATATTGTTAAATATTTGGGGTCCGAAAAAGCGGTTTAATTAAGTATACTGTCCCCATAATACGTAGGCTGCAGTCATTCGATTACGCCTCAATGTTGCGATGAAAACTCGTAGCGTGACATTTTGGGCATGGCGGGATTTTTCCTGCCCTGTAAAAGTGCAGTTTTTCACCGCATTGGTCGCAGAACAGGGTGCCGGGACCAGTGATTTCGCCGGTATGGTAGGGTGGCATCTCTTGCGCATCCAGTTTTAACTTGAACAATTCGACTTTGGTCGGGTCAGCCAACTTCAGCAACTGATCAACAAACTCGGTTTCAAGCAATATGGTTTCAAAACCTAGCCATTCCCTGAGTTCCCTCCCTGATATCGACATGTGGCGGGCAGCTTCACTCAGATCACGTTTAATATAAGTTGATAGTTTTTCAGCATCTTCCCGCGATACTTCTCCGAGCTCGACAGCTTCGTCTTTCGCTTTGTCGATTAACTCATGGAGTAGTTCAGCGGATTTTTTTTCTGCATTATGGAAGCCTTTGGCGGCACTTTCGAATATTTTTTCATAAGCCGTGGCAAGCACGTCAAAGGGTTCTTCTTTCATCTGTTTACCCAATAGGTTTTGTTAACTTATTTAACTATTGCTTTTCTTAAGAATAAATGGGGTCAGACTCGATTGATAGCTCAGCACAGCTCATTAACCGGTTCCTTTGTTTCATCTTCATCTGGCCAGTAGCGTAATTCCTTATCTTCAATCCAACCACCATCATCCAGGTAGCGCTGATATTTCTCCATATGTTTCTCGAATCGATAGGACGGTAACAACTGACCCTCAAGAAAACAACGAACTTCACTATCTTCGGTAACTAAAATCGACTCTATCGGTATCCCTTTCCAGATGCAGAATTCGAGGCCAACAAACGGCGGTATCGGTAACACGGTTTCTTTTTCGAAAGATAGGCTGTGGGCTGGAATATTAAGACCGGTCTCATCATCACCATCATCAGAGCGTATGGTGACGTGCAATCTGACAGGATAACCCTTGGATTCTTTCATGTTTGTGAACATGCAATTTTCATGCAGATATTGATGAATCAGGCTAATACAGCCGCTTATGTAAGATGTTGATATAGATCAAAATCGGAGACTGTAATGCTGACATTACAGTATTCAGGATTTTTTACAAGTCAAAGGTGTCTGACTCGGTTGATCCCATTGATTACTGGTTAAGATAATATTTCGTTGTACAAATAAAAACGGTGACTCATGAAGCCACCGTAAAACTTGCTCAGGTGAAATTAATTATTAAATGCAAAACCGCTCCTACTTAAATTAATGGTACAAGACCAAATAATGCAACTACAAATATGGACATATAAACAACAACAAATCTTAACTTCCTCGTTTCACCTTCTATTTGCTTTCTGGTATCCATAAACAACTCCTTTATTTCACATTTATTGCAAGCTTTATTGCTTAACAACTATAAGTATGCGCCGGATGTTTTGGATCAAGATTGATCTTGATCAAATAACGGTGTGTATATATATCCAATAAAATAAACGCAGTTAGCTTAATGTTGTCAGAGTCCTTTAACGAAGACATAGGATTACATAGGGTCAGACTCGATTAGATTTCAATCAACCATAAATTAAAAAAGCCCCGGTTTCCCGGGGCTTTTATGTTGAAAATTGAAAATAAATAGGGTCAGACTCGATTGATCAGTCTGGCCATTGATCGAAATACGCTTACTGGCACAGCTTGTTTTCAGTAATGCTATAGGGTTTGCCGTTCACTAAAAGTTGATCGCCTTCCATTGCGAGCACGAATTCCAGTGGACGCGGCCCCTGCTGGATCACTAGCGTCGGCTTGCCGCGGATCGGGCGGATGTTCCACCGGGCCGGGGGGCGCGGCATCGTCACCACGGGCACGTTCACCCAGGCGCGGCCGTTCCACACCCTCCGTTGTTGCCTTGGGGTCGCGGTGGATTTGGTGCTCGCGGGCTTCTCGTTCGCCACGGTGCCGTTGCTGCACAGGTTGATCGGTTTTGGCACCAGGCGACCCCGGGCGACCGCGTTTTGCGGCACAAGGCTCTTGCCGACGATCCGGGATTCCCAGTTCCTGAGCATCTCCGAGTAGTCGATCTCGATGAATTGAATGCTTTCGAACATGGCCTGAATGCTTTCCTTCCGTTCGTTATAGTAATCCGGCCTTGCCGCGGCGATAACAATGAAGTTCTGGTCGCCGAACCCGGAGAAACCGCCAAACACGCCCTTGACCTTGTACTCACCGATGCGGCCCTTGACCTGCACGAGGACGCTGCTGCCGTAACTGACGCTGCCCGATTTTTCAGAGCCCGTCACGTTCAGTTTGATGCCGTCTTCTTCCCAGACGGCGTCATCCAGTTCTTTCTTCAGGTCGTACACGCGAAGAGCATAGACAGGCTTGATTAATATCGACGCAGAGTTGTCCGCTGTACTGAAGGTACGGAAGCCGTGCCATTGCGGCTGTTCGACGAAATCGTCATCGATGTCGATGCTGATACCGATGCTCCTGTCGCTGAAATTC
>JAASSE010000118.1 GCA_021768055.1 Gammaproteobacteria bacterium
GCATCAAGTGTACTTGCAGCTGCCGCTGCCAACCCGGCAAACGCTGCAGCAATACAGGACCTGATTGGTGCAGAAGGCGCTCTGGCCGGCGCCTTGAACAAGCTCAACGTGGTTATGGAAGCCTATCCCGATCTCAAGGCCAACCAGAACATGATGCAACTCAGCGAAGAGCTGACTACGACAGAAAACAAGGTCTCGTTTGCACGCCAGGCATTCAACGACGCGGTGATGCAATACAACACCTACAAGCAGTCATTCCCACCAAACATATTTGCACCCACATTCGGACATGCACAGGATGCGACCCTGCTCGAGTTCGAAGACAGTGCGGCTATTCAGGAAGCGCCGAAAGTATCGTTCTAAACAGCGATGAATTTTTTTTCGCACCAGGATGACGCGCGCAGGAATACGCGTCATCTTGTTTTACTGTTCAGTCTCGCTGTCATCTCGCTGGTTATACTGACCAACCTGCTGGTGTTGTTTGTGATTGGCTTTTTCAACCCGCAATACCTGGCCGAGATAACATCGTTTGAAACCGCGGTTGAAACGATCGACTGGAATGTATTCATAATGATTGGTGTCGGCGTGGTTGCACTAATCACGCTCGGCAGCACCTATAAAATTCTTTCCCTGTCCGGTGGCGGCGCACGTATCGCGGAAATGCTGTATGCAGAACCGGTGGTCGATGCGGGCAATGACTTTAACAAACAGAAACTGCTGAATGTCGTTGCGGAAATGGCGATTGCATCAGGTACGCCGGTGCCACCGGTGTACCTGCTCGAAGAAAAAGGCATCAAAGCATTCGCTGCTGGCTACACCACGGGTGATGCCATTATCGGTGTCACTCGCGGCGCTATCGAGCAGCTAACGCGTGATGAACTGCAGGGTGTTATTGCCCACGAGTTCAGCCATATCCTCAACGGCGATATGCGTCTCAACATCCGCCTGATAGGTATTCTGCACGGCATCCTGGTGATTGGACTGATCGGTCATCATATTCTCCGGGGGATGCGGCATTCGCGGCGCTCAAAAGGCAGTGGCGGTATCGCTGTGCTCGGGCTTGGCCTGATGATCATCGGTTATGCCGGCACTTTCTTCGGCAAGCTGATCAAGGCCGGCGTCAGTCGCCAGCGCGAATACCTCGCCGATGCATCGGCAGTACAGTACACGCGTAACCCGGATGGTATCGCCGATGCGTTGAAACGTATTTACGCGTTTGCCGATGGCTCAATGGTGATTAATCCTCAAGCTGAACTGATCAGCCACGCCCTGTTCGGACAGGGCACGCACTCGATCACCGGCCTGTACGCAACCCACCCGCCGCTGAAAGACCGCATCTACCGCATTCAGCCCGACTGGGACGGGCAGTTTGATCTAAAACCTGTAGTTGCACCTGAACCCGCTGTAATGGAACCACCTGCAGACAAAACACAGGTATTCAGCATGGCCGCAATCGCTGCAGCGATGACCAGCGGCGCACTGGATGACACCATCGGCCAGCCATCTGCCGACCACCTGGTTTATGCACACAAGCTGCTGGATGACCTGCCCGGGCATTTTGTTAACGCGGTGAGCGACCCGTTCGCGGCACGCGCGGTTATCTACTACCTGGTGCTGGATAAGGACACGGAACAGCGTCGGGCTCAATTACACTACCTGGACACCTCGGCTGATACTGGTGTCTATGCCGAAGTACAGAAACTCATCTCGGACGATGCCGGTATTAAAACCGAGTATCGACTGCCATTGATGGATCTCGCGCTTGCCAGCCTGCACCAGCTATCAAGTGCCCAATACCGCTTGTTCAAACAGAACCTCAATACACTGATTGAACTCGACAGTAAAATTACCCTGCACGAATGGGCAATCAGCAGGATTGTTGTACATTATCTGGATGCCGTTTTTCCCGAAGGCCGCAAACAGAAACGCAGTACTCTGACGCTGAACAAGACCGGTGCAGAGATATCCGTATTGCTGTCATTGCTGATCGTAACAGGAAAGAAACAGGCTACTGATGAACAGGCGACATTTGATGCGGCCAATCAACAGCTGGGGCAGTTGCCGATAACCCTGCTTGAAAAAAGCGAGCTCACCCTTGATCGGCTCAATGCTGCAATGGATAAACTGTCACGACTCAAGCCACTGGAAAAACCGCGCTTGCTCAAGGCCTGCGCGGTCTGTATCACCGCGGACAATCAGCTCACCGCAAGGGAAGTCGAACTGTTCCGTGCGATTTCCGCGATTATCGACTGCCCGATGCCACCGCTGATGATCGATGAATCCGCATAACCTCTGGCCGTTATGCTTTAAAGCGACATCTCGAGATCATCGAGCACGGCATCCACGCCCGCCTGAGCACACTCCTCATCAGTTACACCCGAAGGCGCCCCGCCAACACCGACAGCACCGACCAGCTTGCCGCCCACTTCGATGGGTAAACCGCCCGGTGCCATCACCAGGCCCGGGACACGGCCGATGGGTGTATTGGCGCGATCAGTCAGGGCCGACGTGGCACTGTTGAAATTGGCCGCGGTATAGGCCTTGTCCTTGCTGAACATCAGTGTGATCGGCGCCGCAATGGTATCGCGCAGGGTCACTTGCACGGTGCCTTCGCGGTCCACCACGGTAACAGCAATCTGGATGCCTTTCTTGGTGCATTCCTCGATTGCTGCATGCGCAACCTTAAGCGCAGTGGCCAGCGACAGCCGGTTGGTTGGTATCATCGGGGGTTCATCTTCAGCATAAGCCGCTTGAGCTGACAGCAACAGTACTAACGCAACAGAAAATAATATTTTCATTTCTCTTCCTCCTGCTTGTTAATACAATGATTGTAATGAGATTGCCGCTCGCATGCTAGTCTGGTCATAAACTGTTAACACAAACGTAACATTGCACGCCTATAAAGCCTGCTGAGTATTAATTGTACTGATCAGGAGGCTGAAACCATGCTGACAGAAGTTGATATAAAACGCATCATGCATGCACAGCGCCGGCTCGCCGAGTCCATTGCGGAAGAGATACAGGAAGAAGAAATGCAGCAATTACTGGACGACGACGAGCTGTTCGAGATGCTGGACGTTGATCTACCGATCTCGGAAACCAACGGCCTGATGTAGATAACACCCCGTTGCCGGGGTGATTGCACTAGAACTTGTCCGTCACCGCGCCTTCGGATGCCGAGCACACCAGGTGGGCGTACTTGGCGAGTATGCCGCGTGTTTCCCTCGGTGCTGGCGCCTGCCATTCGGATAACCTTTGTTCAAGCTCATCCTGGGGAATATTCAGGCTGATCTTTTTGTGTTCCGCATCGATGGTGATGCCGTCACCATCTTTGACGACAGCAATGGGGCCACCCACCGCAGCTTCCGGTGTGACATGGCCGACCACGAAGCCGTGGCTGCCACCGGAGAAACGGCCGTCGGTTATCAGCGCGACCTCTTTGCCCATGCCCTTGCCCATGATGGCGCCTGTTGGGCTCAGCATTTCGCGCATGCCGGGGCCGCCGACCGGACCCTCGTGGCGGATCACGATGACATCATTCTTCACCACGGTACCGTCGAGGATTGCAGCCAGAGCTGATTCCTCGGACTCAAATACGCGCGCATTGCCGGTAAACGCAAGGCCTTCCTTGCCGGAGATCTTGGCGACCGCGCCGGTAGGCGCCAGGTTGCCGTACAGCACTACAAGGTGACTGTCTTTCTTGATCGGATTGTCCAACGGACGCACGATGTCCTGTCCTTGCGGATACGGCTGCACATCGGCCAAGTTCTCGGCCATGGTCTTGCCGGTCACGGTCATGCAATCACCGTGCAGCAGGCCCGCATCGAGCAGGGTTTTCATCAACGGCAGAATGCCGCCGATTTCTATCAATTCCGACATTAAGTATTTGCCGCTGGGTTTGACATCGGCGAGCACCGGCACCTTGGCGCCGATGTGCGTGAAATCATCCAGCTCGAGCTTGATACCGGCCGTATGCGCCATCCCCAGCAGGTGTAGCACCGCGTTGGTGGAACCGCCGAGCGCAATTACCACCGTAATCGCATTTTCAAATGCCTCGCGCGTCATGATGTCACACGGCTTGATGTCTTTTTCGATCAGGTTCAGTACGGCTTCACCGGCACGGTGGCAGTCGTTTGTTTTCGCATCCGATACCGCTTCCTGTGCCGAACTGTTGGGCAGGCTCATACCCATGGCTTCAATTGCCGACGCCATGGTATTGGCGGTATACATGCCACCGCAGGAACCAGGACCGGGTATCGCGGTTTGCTCTACTTCGTGCAACTCTTCATCGCTGACCTTGCCGGCCGCATAACCACCGACGGCTTCAAACACGGACACGATATCGCGGCGTTTGGCACCGGGCTTGATAGTGCCGCCATAGACAAAAATACCCGGGCGGTTCAAACGCGCCAGCGCCATCATGCAACCCGGCATGTTCTTGTCACAACCACCGATGGCAACCAGTCCGTCAAAACCCTGGGCGCCGGTAACCGTTTCAATCGAATCGGCGATGACTTCACGCGACACCAGCGAATAGCGCATGCCGGGTGTACCCATGGATATGCCGTCAGACACGGTGATGGTATTGAAAATCACGCTCTTGCCGCCGGCCTTATCGACACCCTGCCCGGCATCTTCGGCCAGCCTGTTGATGTGCATATTGCACGGTGTCACCATGCTCCAGGTCGAGGCAATGCCCACCTGCGGCTTTTTGAAATCAGCGTCTTCAAAACCGACTGCGTGCAGCATTGCACGGCTCGGTGCCTGCTCGACACCGTCAACAATGACGGATGAGTACTTGCGTTTTTTATCGTTTGCCATCAGAAATTACTCGCGTATCATGCTTTTTTCGTGCCCACGGCACGGAACAAGCGCGTATATTACAATCTATTGATACACATATACACATCAGGAGCGAAACTGCGTGAACAAGCCTTCGGACAGCAGCAACCACGTTGAATGGTTCAGGAATTCTGCACCGTACATTCACGCACACCGCGGGAAAACCGTCGTTATCCTGTTCGGTGGTGAAGCCGTGGCTCATGAGAGCTTCCACCACCTGATCAACGATATCGCCCTGCTCGGCAGCCTGGGGGTACGTGTGGTCATCGTGCACGGTGCCCGCCCACA
>JAASSE010000119.1 GCA_021768055.1 Gammaproteobacteria bacterium
GCTACGTGGATGGTGTTGCTAATATCGGCAAACGACCGACTGTTGACGGGGTACGTGAGCAACTTGAAGTACACCTGTTTGATTTTGACAAAAACATATACGGATACAATGTGTGCGTGATGTTTCATCAAAAAATACGTGATGAGAAAAAATTCGATTCGTTTGAATTACTGCAACAACAAATTGAACTGGATTGTAAAAGTGCACGCGAGTTACTTGCTGAAATGCACGCGCAAACAAATCAGACAAGATAGATGACCGATTACAAGAAAACACTGAACCTGCCTCATACGGATTTCCCCATGCGCGGCAATCTCGCACAACGCGAGCCGGACATGCTTAAAGCCTGGGACGACATCGGTCTGTATCAGAAGATCAGGGAACAATGCAAAGACCGTCCGACGTTTGTTTTGCACGATGGCCCACCGTATGCCAACGGTGACATTCATATCGGTCATGCCGTCAACAAGATCCTGAAAGACATCATCGTTAAATCACGCACACTGGACGGTTTCAATGCACGCTATATTCCCGGCTGGGACTGTCATGGCCTGCCGATTGAACTGCAGGTGGAAAAGAAAATCGGCAAGGCGGGTGACAAGGTCGATGCCAAAACCTTCCGCCAGAAATGCCGTGAATATGCGCGCAAGCAGGTTGATGGACAGCGAGAGGATTTTAAACGCCTCGGTGTGTTCGGTGACTGGGAAAAACCCTACCTGACGATGGATCCAAAATTCGAAGCCAATATCGTACGTGCGCTCGGCAAGATCATCGACAAGGGCCATTTACACAAGGGCAGCAAGCCGGTGCACTGGTGCCTGGACTGCGGCTCCGCGCTGGCGGAAGCCGAAGTCGAGTACCAGGACAAGGAATCGCCCGCGATCGATGTCATGTTCAAGGCCGTCGACCCGGATGCACTGCTGTCAGCCTGCGGCAACAACACGGATAACGGTGAAGGTGATATCGCAGCTGTGATCTGGACCACGACACCGTGGACCCTACCCGCGAACATGGCAGTCGCACTGCACCCGGAACTTACATACCAGTTAGTGCAGGTGAAGTTTAACGATCAACCGCTGCGATTATTGCTGGAATCTTCGCTGGCTGAAGCTGCACTGCAGCGTTACGGCATCGAAAACGCATCAGTCATTGCCGAATGCAAAGGTCATCAACTGGAAAACCTGCTGCTACAACACCCGTTCTATGATCGCCAGGTACCAGTGATACTCGGTGATCACGTCACCACCGAAGCCGGTACCGGTGCAGTTCATACCGCGCCCGGCCACGGCCAGGATGACTTCGTGGTCGGCAGTCGCTACGGTCTCGAGGTGTACAACCCGGTTGGCAGCAACGGTGTATTCCTGCCGGACACCGAACTGTTCGCCGGTATGCACGTGAACAAGGCTAACAAGGCGATACTGGAACTGCTCGAACAGAACGGCGTGCTGCTGAAGCAAGAGAAGATGCGCCACAGCTACCCGCACTGCTGGCGCCACAAGACACCCATTATTTTCCGTGCAACCCCGCAGTGGTTTATCAGCATGGACCAGAACAATCTGCGCGTCGATGCCGAACAGGCCATTCGCGAAACCACCTGGATCCCGGACTGGGGCCAGGCGCGCATCGAAGGCATGGTCAGCAGTCGCCCGGACTGGTGCATCTCGCGGCAGCGCACCTGGGGTGTGCCGATCACGCTGTTCGTGCACAAGGAAAGCGGCGAACTGCACCCCGACACCACTTCCCTGATCGAGCAGGTGGCCGCGCGCATTGAAAAGGAAGATATCGATGCATGGTTTGAACTGGATCCGAAAGAACTACTCGGTGATGACGCCATTGATTACGACAAGATCAGCGACACGCTCGATGTCTGGTTCGACTCCGGTGTCACCCATGTCTGCGTGCTGGACCAGCGCGACAACCTGCCGTTCCCGGCTGATCTCTACCTGGAAGGCTCGGACCAGCACCGCGGCTGGTTCCAGTCATCCCTGCTGACCTCGGTTGCAATCAACGGTACCGCGCCCTATCGAAGTGTGTTAACGCACGGTTTCACCGTGGATGCCAATGGTCGCAAAATGTCGAAGTCGCTGGGCAACGTGATTGCACCGCAAAAGGTAATGAAATCACTGGGCGCTGACATCCTGCGTCTGTGGGTGGCCGGTGCCGACTACAGTGCAGAGATGTCGGTATCCGATGAAATCCTGAAACGCACCGCGGACACCTACCGCCGCATCCGCAACACCCTGCGCTTTTTGCTTGCGAACCTGAATGGCTTTGACCCCGCCGAGCACCTGCTCGCTGACACCAACATGCTGTCGCTGGACCGCTGGGCGGTCGCTCGTGCGCATGAACTGCAGCAGGACATCATCCAGGCATACCGTGATTACAACTTCCACATCATCTACCAGAAACTGCACAACTTCTGCTCGGTGGATATGGGCGGCTTCTACCTCGACATTATTAAAGACCGCCAGTACACCACGCAGAAGGACAGTATTGCCCGGCGCTCCGCGCAAACCGCGCTGTTTCATATTGCCGAAGCCATGTGCCGCTGGCTGGCACCGATCCTGAGCTTTACCGCGGATGAAGTCTGGAATGCCATGCCCGGCGAGCGCAGTGACTCCGTGCAGCTCGAAGGCTGGTATGAAAAGTTGTTTGCACTGAACGATGACGAGGCCATGAACATGGACTTCTGGGAGAACATCCTCGACACGCGCTCGGCGGTGAGCAAACGCCTCGAAGAACTGCGCATCGACAACAAGATCGGTTCGTCACTCGACGCCGAAGTAACCCTGTACTGTAACGGTGAACTGCATCAAAGTCTGGATAAACTTGAAGACGAACTGCGCTTCGTGATGATTACATCGGAAGCACAACTCGATTCGCCAGATAAAAAACCGGACTCCGCCATTGAAGCGACACTGAATAACGGCAACACGCTTCATATCGTTGCTGAAGCCTCGGGCCACGACAAGTGCATACGCTGCTGGCACCACCGCGCCGATGTTGGTAACAATGCAGAGCACCCGGAACTGTGCGGTCGCTGTGTTGAGAATGTCGCCGGCAAGGGTGAAACACGGCGCTACGCCTGACCATCATGCACTGGGCATTGTTAAGCACACTGGTTATTATCTTTGACCAGATCACCAAGTACATCGCCGATACCCGGCTTGACTACTATGCTCCGGTCAAGGTGTTTGCCGGACTGAACATGACACTGGTATACAACAAGGGTGCCGCCTTCAGTTTTTTAAGCGATGCCGGCGGCTGGCAACGCTGGTTCTTCATGACCTTGTCTATCGGCATCAGCGTCGCATTGATTTACTGGTTGCGGCAACTCAAACAGGAACAGGTTATTCTGCGCACAGCACTGGCGTTAATACTCGGCGGCGCTATCGGTAACCTGATCGACCGCGCTTTGTTTGGTTACGTGATCGACTTTATTGATGTGTATTACAGCACGTATCACTGGCCTGCTTTCAATATTGCCGATTCTGCCATCACTGTCGGTGCCGGTCTGCTGATACTGGACATGTTCAAGAACAGGGAAAAGCATGAAAGATAAAATCGAAATGCACAGCCTGATTCTGATGCACTACAGTATTTCGTTAACCAACGGTACTGAAGTCGAAAGCAGTTTCGGTGAAGACCCGGTAGAAGTTGCCATGGGTTCCGGCATACTGACGGAAGGTATGGAACTGGCACTGTTCGGACTGGAGCAAGGTGACAAGCAGACACTTACGCTGACACCTGAGCAGGGCTTCGGTATGCGCGACGAGGACAACATACACCTGATGCCATTATCGGACTTTCCGGATGATTTAAAACCGGAGACCGGGCTGGTGTTTGCGTTTGAAACACCCAACGGTGAAGAAATACCCGGCACGGTACTGTCGATCAAGGACGACCAGGCGGAAGTAGATTTTAATCACCCGCTGGCGGGACAACCGCTGGTTTTCACAGTCGAAATACTCGATATTAATAACGCACACGCGAACATAACCAACCAGTAGGCATGAACGTTTATCTCGCCAACCCCCGGGGTTTCTGTGCCGGCGTCGACCGCGCCATCGATATCGTCGAACGCGCCCTGGATATTTTTGGCGCACCGGTATACGTACGTCATGAAGTCGTCCACAACCGTTACGTTGTCGACGACCTTGCCAAAAAGGGCGCGGTGTTTGTTGAAGAGCTGGAAGAAATACCTGACGGTGCCACCGTAATTTTCAGTGCACATGGCGTCTCGCAAAAAATTCGCAAACAGGCTGAACAACGTCACCTCAGGGTGTTTGATGCCACCTGCCCGCTGGTGACCAAGGTGCATCTTGAAGTCGCGCGCCATGCCAATGCCGGCGAAGAAGTGATCCTGATAGGCCACGCCGGTCATCCTGAAGTTGAAGGCACGCTCGGTCAGTACGACAAGACACAGGGCGGCGATATCTACCTGATTGAATCCATCGATGACATCGGCAAGCTGCAGGTGAACAAACCGCACAAGCTTGCTTACGTCACGCAAACAACCTTGTCGGTGGATGATACCCGGCAAATTATCGATGAGCTGCGCAGACAGTTCCCCGACATTGGTGGCCCACGCAAGGACGACATCTGTTACGCCACGCAAAACCGTCAGGACGCGGTACGCGAACTGGCGCAAACCGTCGATGTATTCCTGGTCATCGGTTCCACCAACAGTTCCAACTCGAACCGCCTGCGCGAACTGGCGGTAAACCAGGGTGTAACAGCCTATTTGATCGACGGCGCTGAAGATATCGAAGCACAATGGCTTGAAGCAGCCAATGCGGTAGGCGTCACCGCAGGTGCTTCAGCACCGGAAGTGCTGGTACAGGATGTGATTAAAACACTGGAAAAAAATTACAACGCCACAGTAATACAAAGTAACGGCCACACGGAAAACGTCAGTTTTCAATTGCCGAAAGAACTAAGGCAATAACTGTTAACTGTTTTATTGTACGACTTCGTACCAGTACATCTTCTGAATACTGAGACCAAAGCCGGCGACGTCACACTCGGGACCGATACATAATGTTGGGGTACCGCCCGCGGTAATGATCACAGAAGGTGTCGGCGGAATACCGCCGCGCTTCAGA
>JAASSE010000120.1 GCA_021768055.1 Gammaproteobacteria bacterium
GAGTGTGTTCAAAGGCCTGCTCTACAACGTCTGGGGCAAGCTGCGCGCATTGAGTCCGAAGCCGGCCAATCCCAACCGTAACCGCTCGGTGGCAACTGCCGGTGTTCGTGGTGCCGAAACCACCACCAGCCTGATCAATCCTTACTGGAAAGACGACAAGACCGATGATCCGGATTACATTCGCGAGCTCACCGAATACACACGTGCCCAGCAGCTGGCTGAAAATGGCGATCTGCAAGGCGCAATCAAGGCGTTGTCTGCCTTCATCGATGAGCATGGAGACAGTGACCTCAGGCCTAATGCGCAATTTGCACTGGGCATCAGTTACGGTGGTCTGGGCCAGAACCAGGGCGCAGTCAATGCATTGAAGTCATTCGTTGCAGACAACCCCAAGCATCCACTGGTGACTGACGCCAAACAGGTTATTGCCCAGTTGCAGTAATACCTGACAACGATTTTTTGCAAGACAGCTGAACTCAGGCCGGGTTGCGGATGCAGCCCGGCCTTTTTTGTCATTTATAATGCGTTCGCATGCTTCAGGTGATTTACCAGGATGATTATCTTGTGGCCGTCAACAAGCCTCACGGATTGCTGTCGGTACCCGGCCGCGGTGATGACAAGCAGGATTGCGTGGTATCCCGCATGCAGAAAAACGGCATTGATGTGCGCGTTGTGCACCGCCTGGATTGTCATACATCGGGGGTGATGGTGCTCGCAATTGGTAACGATATGCAAAGAGCATTGAGCCGCCTGTTTCATGATCGTGAAATAGACAAGAGGTATGTGGCACTGGTCGAAGGCAGGGTTGAAAAGGTCAATGGCAGGATCGATGTACCCCTGCGCGGTGATCCGGACAACCGGCCAAAACAGGTCATTGATTACCGGTACGGCAAACAGGCGCAGACAGATTGGTGTTTGTTAGGACATGAGTATAGAGACTCGGGTGTTCAAAGCCGCCTGCAGTTGCAGCCGATAACCGGGCGCACACACCAGCTCAGACTGCATTGTGCAGACATGGCACACCCGATTATTGGAGATCGCCTGTATAACGGGCAGTCTCAAATCAAAGCATCGCGCATGATGTTGCATG
Source organism: Gammaproteobacteria bacterium (assembly GCA_021768055.1). Taxonomy (GTDB): domain Bacteria; phylum Pseudomonadota; class Gammaproteobacteria; order SZUA-229; family SZUA-229; genus JABDQW01. The sequence goes on from JAASSE010000120.1 coordinate 1,091, forward strand.
CTGAACAACTGTGCTTTTCTCACCCGATGACAGGTAAATCGTTAGCGATCACCTGCGAGCCGGAGTTTTGATATTTATGAAAAGCAGTGAAACTGGGGATGTTTAAACAAGCCGGGCTGGATTGATTTCCTTGCCACTCGCCCCTGTCTTCGTATTGACGTAGTCAATATGAAGACTAGTTCCAGGAAGTAACGATATCCTGATGAAACAGGTGTCCCTGGAAATCAAAAATGGCACCGTCAGGAGTAATTTCACTGAGTATCAGGTCCGTGGCAAAATGATCGCCTTCCTCGAGGAAGCGGCCATTGATGACGATGCTGCGTTGCAGCGGGTTGCTCGAATAGACATGGGCGGAGAATTCCATCACCGGTATATGTTGCTTGACCTCAAACGGCAGTTCATCCCGTTCGACCGGAGCGGTGGTTGTATTCGATGATGCCGGCTTTGGTCTGGTTACAGGTAGCTGTTGCATTGCGACGGCTTCGGTTTTGCTGGGCTCAATAGCGGGCCTCGGTATTGATTTTGTTGTCCTCGCCGGTTGCGGTGCTACTGGCCGGATCATTGCCGGTTGTACCGGTGTCACCGTGGTTTCGGCGATAACAGCAGCTGGGTTTTCACCGGAGTCTGCACCGATAAAGTAGAACAGGGCTGCAAGGTTGATCGCGACCGCACCAATCAACAAGTAGGGCCACACCGAATTCTTGCTGGCGTAATAATTCAGGCCCGAGGAATGCGTGGTCTGGATACCGGGCGCAGAACCGTGGCCACGTTGCTGTTCGGATTTTTTTAAAGCATCGAGAATGTAGGACATCAGCCTTCCCGGGTATTCAGTTGCGGCAATCCGGTTTCAAGTTCCGAGTTCAGCAATATAAATGTATTGGGACCGGCAACACCATCGGCTATGATCCCTTTGCTTTGCTGAAAGCGTATTATCTGAGACATCAACTGGTTGTTGTAGGTGTCATGAATGGTCGGTACTTCTTTTTGCCCATACAGCCGAACCATCTGCTGATCCAGCCATTGTACGATCGGGCCCTTGCTGCCGGGCTGGACCATGCCCTGGTAGTACGGGGGTTTTTGCCACAACAGGGTGTATTCACCAAGCCAGTGTTGGTTGAGAGTGTCGTCACTCAATTCGTAGGAATTGCTGCCCTGACGCAATGTTACGACGTTGTCTTCCAGTCTGGTCAGAATGGCATAGGTAACTGTGTTATTTTCATCGTACAGTTTCAATACGGCCGGCCTGTTGAGTATTTCCAGGCTGCGCAAATTACCCTGGCGGTGTAAACAGCTGAGGCCGTTTTTTCCGGCAAACTTGCACGCGCTGCCATGCTTACTGGTGCTGTATTGTTTGTCCCAGACATCAAACAGATCGGTATAAGCCTGCGCCTTGCTGGCGGCAGCATTTTCAAACAGGGCCGCGATAGATACCGGCGCTTCGTCAACATCCGGTTCTGCATCACTCGTTGCCGCGGTTTCAATCGCTGTGCTGGCAACTTCAGGTTCTGTGGTATCACTTAATGTGTCGTCAGCTTCGACTGCTGCAGGTTCTGCTTCTGCTGTAACAACCTCGGTTGTCTCTTCAAGCGTTGTAACGGCCGTGTTTTCGATGGTGGGGGCAGGCCGCTGCAACAATACGGCGGCAATCACAGCCACGGCAGCAAGGCTGGCTGTAACTGCTGTCATTGCAGGCCAGTGTTGCCTGAACCATGATGGCTGTTTCAGTTCGCCGAATACCTCTTTTGCAGCATTGTTGAGTATCTGTACATCAACGTAAGGCTTGTTCTGTACGTAAGTACCGAGGAGGGCGCGGTCGCACAGTATGTTGATTACCCGGGGTACACCTTTACTGTAGCGATAGAGTTTATTGATGGTCTTTTCATGGAACAGCTGTACATTGGAACCAGCGACCGCCAGGCGATGGCTGATATATGCCTTGAGTTCATTACTCGATAGCGGATTCAGGTGAAAGCGCGCGGTTATGCGTTGTGCCAGCTGGCGCATTTCATCGCGCGACAGAATCGCCAGCAGCTCCGGCTGACCCAGGATAATAACCTGCAATAACTTGCGCTGGTTGGTTTCAAGATTAGTCAGCAGGCGCAGCTGTTCCAGTACGCTGCTGTCCATGTTCTGTGCTTCATCGATAATCAGAACCGTCTTCTGGCCGGCCGCATTGGCCTGTAACAGGAACGCGTTAATACGGTCAATATAGGTTTTGATGCTGTTATCGCCTTCAGGGTATTCGATGTGCAGCTCATCGCAGATGGTTTCGAGTAATTCCAAGGCGGTGATCTTGGGATTGAACACCAGGGCGATATTGGCCTGTTCCGGTATCTGCTCCAGCAGGCAGCGGCACACTGTGGTTTTTCCGGTACCGACTTCCCCGGTCAGCAGAATGCAGCCGCCTTCGCTGTTGAGACCGTAGACGAGGTGTGCAAGGGCTTCACGGTGCTGTTCCGTCATGTAGAGATAGCGCGGGTCGGGCGCTATCGAAAACGGCGATTCCTTGAAGCCAAAATATTCGTTGTACATGGTGTTTCTTTATTTATCTGGCATTTATGCCAACTATAGCTGTTCGGCACTGTAAATGCAGTATTTTCCGGGTTTCGCCTTAGCCTTGAGCATGGCCTTGTTCGCCTAGCGGATCAGCTCCTTTTCCTGCTGGCCGTGGTCCGGGAACAGGCTGATGCCTATGCAACACCGCAGTGTACCCGTTTCAGCATCAAAGGCGCAGTCGTTCCATCAGTCTGTGTATTCTGGATAAATGTGTAAGCATTGTACTTTGCAGGCGCTCGGTTATAACACCAGTTCATTGAATCAGATAAATGTTCACATGAAAATATCAGGAAGCCAGCACGCCGTTTAACCGCTATAGTTAAGAACAATGCCAGAACACTTTCCATACCTGTTCGAACCGCTGGATCTGGGTTTTACCCGGCTGAAAAACCGCGTGATTATGGGATCAATGCATACCGGCCTGGAAGATGTGCGTGGTGGTTATAAGAAATTGTCTGAGTTTTATACCGAACGTGCACGCGGCGGTGTCGGCCTGATCGTAACCGGTGGCGTGTCACCGGACTTTAACGGCCAACTGGTACCGTTCTCTTCACAGTTGAGCCATCACTGGCAGCTTGGCAAGCATCGCAATATGACACGTGCTGTGCACCAGGCCGGCAGCAAAATCTGTTTGCAAATCCTGCATGCAGGTCGTTATGCAATGCACCCGTTCGCTGTCGCCCCTTCAGCAATCAAGTCACCGATCACACCATTCAAGCCACGCGCCATGTCTGCGGGAAAAATACAGCGCACCATCAAAGCCTATGCGCATACCGCCTTGCTGGCGAGAAAGGCGGGGTATGACGGCGTCGAGATAATGGGTTCGGAAGGTTATCTGATCAATCAGTTCATCTGTGCACACACCAATAAACGTACCGATGCATGGGGCGGTACCTTTGAAAACCGGATACGCTTTGCTGTTGAAATTATCAGACGAACACGTGCAGCTACGGGTGATGATTTTATTATCATGTATCGACTGTCGATGCTTGATTTACTCAAGGACGGCAGCAGCTGGGATGAAGTTGTAAAACTGGCGCAGGCAATCGAAGCGGCGGGTGCCAACCTGATCAATACCGGAATCGGCTGGCACGAAGTCAGGGTACCGACCATTGCTGCCGTGGTACCCCGCGCAGCGTTCACCTGGGTAACACAAAAGCTCCGATCTTCGGTGTCGATCCCCCTGATCACATCCAATCGAATCAATACCCCGGAGCAAGCGGAAGCAGTGCTTGCGCAGGGTCATGCAGACATGGTGTCAATGGCGCGCCCGTTCCTGGCTGATGCCGCGTTTATGAGCAAGGCAGAACACAACCAGTCTGCGCACATCAACACCTGCATCGCCTGTAACCAGGGTTGTCTCGACAGGGTATTTCGCAAGCAGCGGGCTACCTGCATGGTCAATCCACGTGCCTGTTATGAAACGGAACTGAATTACCTGCCGGCAAAGCA
>JAASSE010000121.1 GCA_021768055.1 Gammaproteobacteria bacterium
ATCTCCAACTTCTCGATTTTTTTACAGCCGTTGAAAACACCGTTCATATGGAAGTGAATGCGGATTCCATCCGGAAAAGCTTCTTTCGGATAGTTCGGGTCGGTTAACGAGACCCACCAGATCGGCGTCAAGTAAATAACGATCAGCAAGCCGATGGCGACCGCCACCAGACTGTTTGCCACCAGTGATCGTTTGTTTTCCATAGCGGAACCCGGATCCCTTTGTTGAACTTATCCGTAATCAGTCAAAATCAGGATTGGTCCAGTCTGCAGACGGCGCCAGGTCTTTTTTCGGAACCGGTATGCGCGATACGTAATTGATCACCATCTGCATGTCCTTGTTGCTGAAGCCCTTGATTTGCTTGACCATGTCCGGGTTGGCATTGCGGCGCTTGCCGTCACGGATCCACTCGAACTGGCGCATCATGTACTTGTAATGCTGACCCTGGATTTTCGGATAGAACTTCTCGGCGCTGCCCTCACCGTTTTCACCATGGCATTCAACACAGTTAACTTTATACAGTTTCTTGCCCTGCTCAAATTCGGGCGTGCCTTTCGCCCACTCGCCCTTGCCATTGACGGGGGTCATCGGCAGTTTCTGGGTATAGGCCACAACATCGGCCAGCGCCTGGGCACCGCCAATGGCACGCGGTAATGCGAACGGGTACATGGTCGGGTTATCGCGGTTGCCCTCACGGATGTCAGCGAGCTGCTTGATCAACACCGCGGCATGCTGCCCGGCCAGCTGCGGGAAGGTACCGTCGTCCTTGCCCCAGCCTTCCGGCAAATGACAGCCGGAACAGACTTCGTAGACATCCATCCCGTTCTCCAGGTCGGGCTTGAGATCCATGGCCTCTTCACGTTCACCACCGCCTTCCAGCCAGGCCAGAGATGCAGTAGAAAATGTTAAACCAATAACCGAAGTGATCGTAGCCAGAATTAGCCTGCTGTTCATATACCGTTCCCCGCTATGTGTTTGAATGTATTACTCACCAGCCTGCTGGTGAAACGTGGTGTATTCAATAACAAATACTGATCGATGCGTTGCGCAATCCTAGCATCAGTTACCTGCCCGTGTAATTGAGATAAATCAATAACAAAATCCTTGAATTTCCTCAGGTTTTGCCCGTTTTCCGGCCGCAACGACTGCAATCGATGGCAGCGGTCATCTAGTCGTCATCCAGCGTGGCCAGGTACGCCAGCATACCGTCGAATTCGGCGTCGCTGATTTCATTGAAAATCTCGGCATCGTCAGGGTCATCGTCATGCAACCGTTCGCCCGAACGATAGTTCTTGATCTGGCGCCACAGGTATTCACTGTACTGTCCGGCAAGCATCGGCGCTCTCTTTTTTTTGCTGCCATAACCGTCCTTTGCGTGACAGGTAGAGCATTCATCCTCGTAGACCTTGCGCCCCAGTTCTTTATCCCCGGGGATGTTCTTGATGTTGACTACCCGTTTGCTCGCATGCAGGCGTTCCAGTGCATCAAAGTTCTCTTCATCGATCGGCTGCAGTTTTGTCGGTAGCTGTATGCTTGCCAGGTACTCGGAAATAATGCGCACATCATCGCCCGGCAGCTCCCTCTCGTTCGCAAACGGGATCATCGGAATATTGATGCGCTTTCGTTCCTTGAAATCTTTCAGCTGTTTGGCAATATATGCCGCATCGAGGCCGGCAATGCGGGGGTATTCACCTTCAATACTGCCCTGGCCGAATACACCATGACAGCCGGCGCAGGTCTCGTTGATTTCCTCGCCGTATTCCATGTCCAGCTCCTGTTGTTCGCTGCCTGATCCGACAAGCGGAAACAGCATCAACAGGGAGAACAACAGCCGCGCGATTAATGCCAGTCGTAAGCCAGGCCCCATCGCGCGCCTGCTCACTTCATGGTTGCAATATAGTCAGCCAGCGTTTTCATTTCCTCATCGTTAACAAGATGCATGATACCTTTCATCGCAGCAGACATTCCGTTTGCGCGTTTGCCGCTCTTGATGTCTTTCATCTGCTGCAGTGAATAGGCTGCATTCTGCCCGGCGATTTTTGGATAGGCAGGCATAATGGTTGTCTTGCCGTCTTTACCATGACAGGTGAAGCAGGTCTTTGTCTGGTACAGCTTGGCGCCGTCTGCTGCAAAAGACGCCGGCGATGAAATCAGTAAAGCAGCCGTCATCACTGCTGTAATCTTGAGTTTTGCATGGGTCATCATAGTTACCTTCATATCTGTTTTGTAAAAAAGGGGGCGATATTATCGCCCCCTTGGATTGCCGATTACAACTAAAGATTATTATTTAATCTTCTTCGCCTTGTTTTCTTCAAGATAAGTCTTGGCGCGTAATCCTAGATCAGCCGTCTTGACCTGGTACTGCCACCACTGGTTGGCCCAGAGCATGGCGTTATTCCAGTCTTTCTTGGCTGCTGCGGCCTCAGACTTCTGTTTCGCACCCTTGGCGAAGCCAAGCTGGTCGGTTGCGTCCTCAACCAGAGCAACAACTGTCGGGAAATCCTTGTAGTTGTGGCTGGTAATGAAGGCAACAACCTGATCGATGACTTCCTGGGTTGCAATATTGGTTTCAACCTGCTTCTTGTAGTCTGCTTCTGTATAGGTCGTACCCGCCTTCAGGCCAACAGCCTTGGCCTTGTAGCCTTTGGGCTGAACCAGCAGATAACCCTGCATTTCAAGGTGCAGTGCCGAGCAGAACTCGGTGCAGTAGTAAGGATAGACACCGGCCTTGTCAGCTACAAACGTGGAGGATGCCGTCTTGCCCGGCTCGATGGAGAGCTGAACGTTCTGGCCGTACATGGCGAAACCGTGTACTTCGTCCTGGGCACGCTCGAGGTTGGTGAAGTGCAGTGACACGGTATCACCCTCGGTAACCTCGATGATTTCAGGCGTGATGTGTGAACGGATGGTAGTGCCATAAACATGCACCGTGCACTTGCCTTTGGCATCGCAGGTACGTTCGGTCTTTTCACGTCCGGCACGGGTCTTATAGGGTGAACGCGAATCGGTGCGGCTGTTCCAGCCAGATTTATAGCGCACCCCCGGTTTCAGCTTGTCCGCAGCAATCGACACAGCATAGTGCGGCTCACCCAGTGGCAGCGGCATGTCATACAGCAGTTCCATCTTTTCACCACTGATGTCGATCAACTGATGGTTCTGCGGATGCAGCGGTCCAACCGGATTGAAGCGGTCGATCGACAGCTTGTTCAGCGCCACCAGGTATTTTCCTTTCGGATCCATGGTGTCACCCTGCATGGTCATCAAATGGCCGACGTTGTAGTGAATCGGCAACTGGTCGAGCACCTTGCCCTGGCAATAGTCCCACTTGGTGATCATGGAATCAACATAGATCGAGGTGTAGGCAACACATTTTTTGGAATCATACTGCGTATGCAGCGGACCCAGGCCTACGTTAACCGATTTATGCAAGGCATCATTGAGTGCAATGATGGGAATGCCGTAGGGGTCCTTGCCTTCAAATTTCTTGCTTTTGATGGCTTTCTGGATCTTGTCCCAGCTGTATACCCAGGTGTGGCTGTCGAGCTTGCCGGAAACGGTGATGTACTTGCCGTCCGGGGTGACATCAACACCGTGCGGACTCTTGGGCTCCGGAATCAGGTACAGCAGGCCTTCTTTCACCGCCTGTTTCATGTCGATCAGGTAGTGGCCCTTGCTTTTCTTGACCTTGCCCGCCTTCACCAGTTCGGCAGCTTTCTTCCAGTTGGTGACGTGCATGAAGTCAGTGTCCTTGGACGAACAGCCTGCTTCAAACGGCGGACGTCCACGCTCGGTGCCGCCGACATAACGCTCGGAACAGAACGAGTTGTTGAAGCCCCAGCCATAAGAAGGCCCTTTACCGGCGTCAGCCAGATCCTGGCTGTACGGTGGCATCTCGAAGGTGAATGACTGCGACTCGTCGATGCGGCCCTTTTCCTTATTAAACTTCCAGTAGGTCAAACCGCCGCGGTACTTCTCGTTGAATTCTTCCAGCGGTACGAACTCGTCTGCAAACGGTGCGGCATACTGGGCCGGGTCCATGACGTACTCTGAATTCGGGGTAACGTAGGCGCCGCCGTGTGCATTCTTGAAATAGGGGCTGACCACGATCTGCTTGGTCTCGAAGTCATGCAGGTCGATCACAGCAATACGCGGGTTGGCCTTGTCGTTGATGAACAGGTAGTGGCCGTCAGTCTTGCCGTCGGTTTCGGTGATCGCCGGGTGGTGGGTATCACCGTAGTAGATGTCCTTGCCGTTGATGCGTCCCTGTGCCAGCACCGCCTTGGACTCATCATCGAAACCGTAGCCCTGCCAGGGCTCCGGTGTGAACACACCGATATACTTGAGGATGCGCATGGATGGAACACCATACACAATCACCTGCCCACTCTGGCCGCCCGAGCTGAATACGATGAATTCGTCCCTGCCACCGGTCGGTGTGTAGGTCTTTGCGGCGGCAAGAATATTTTTCTCCGTGAGGCCGCGGTCTTTCATGACTTGCTCGAGTGTTTTGGCTGACCAGGCTGATGTCGATATCGACAAACCAAGCACGAGACCGGTACACACTGACAGAGCACGGGTGGTAAAGGTGTTCATAACATCCTCCAATGTAGATGTGCTGAGTGTTATTGTTTCAAATACTGTTGGTATGGAAGAAATCCCATAGTCGTAGAACAATACGTCCAAGTCGTTAAAAAGCCTTTGATATATATCAAATTAGAAGGATTTTTGTGTGATATCACACACTAATTGGTTCGATTTACCACATACACATTGAATGAAACCGAATCTCACTTAGAATAGGCATGTCTATACACGGTATACCCGGTACATGCATATTTAAGGTATTGATCAATTATTAATCCCTGTCAGTCTGTCATATCCTGACCTGTTTCAGATGCCGTCTATGGCATTGGAATATCATCAGGCTGTGCTTGAGCTGACTGTGAAAAACGGGAATCAGAACAACTTACGATGAATGTAAAAGTCGCTGTCCAGTCAATCAGAGCACCATTCCTGATTTTAACCCCCGTATGCGTATTCCTTGGTCTGAGTACGGTCATTGCCAACAATGTAGACA
>JAASSE010000122.1 GCA_021768055.1 Gammaproteobacteria bacterium
AAATGGGCGTACTGGTGGAGGCGTAATGAACGATGCCATCTGCTGATCTTTACACAGGTCGCCTGACACAGGCTGTTCTCTATCTCGATCATTTGTCACATAACATGCATCTGCTTCAGCAACAGGTAGGAGAAAGACCGCTGTGGCCATGTATAAAAGCTGATGCCTATGGACATGGTGCGGAGATTGTCGCCCGCCATCTCATGCAACGTGGCTACAACACATTCGGGGTAGCTGACATAGCTGAAGCTGTTGCGTTGATCGATGCGGGAATCGATGCCAGGTTTGTCATATTTTCGGCAACACTGCCGGAGCATAGCGAAGCACTTGTTGCTTTCGATTGTGAGCCTGCGGTATGCACGCTTGAAATGGTTGAAGCACTTGCGCGTGATGCGGAGAAACTCGACAAGCGTGTGTCGATACATATCAAGGTGGATACAGGTATGGGTAGAATCGGTATCTATCCTGATCAGGTTCAGGCATTTATTGAGCACTGCCATCACTATCCTTCTATTCATGTGCGTGGCATTATGAGCCATTTCCCGCGTGCAGATGAGGCCGATAAAACCTTCTCTTATAAACAGATAGAAACTTTCAAATGCATTGCTGAGATGGTCAGGCCCCATGGTATCGACGTGCGCCACATGGCCAACAGTGCGGCGATACTGGATCTACCGGATTCATATTTCGATGCAGCAAGGCCGGGGATAGCCATCTACGGCTTGCGTCCTTCCCGGGCCATTCAAAATCCACAGGTTAATGAGCTCAGACCCGTACTCGAATGGAAAACCCGGATCACGTTTCTCAAGGAAGTACCTGCGGGAACCGGATTGAGTTATGGCCATATTTTTGAAACGCAACGGCCATCCCTGGTTGCGACTGTTCCGGTGGGTTATGGCGATGGCCTGAGCCGGAATCTTTCCAACAAGGTTGATTTCCTCGTTGCTGGCCTGCGCTGTCCACAGGTAGGGAGTATCACCATGGATATGTGTCTGGTCGATGTGTCTGCACTGCGTGGACGCGTCGAACTCGGCGATGAAGTTGTTATCATTGGTGCGCAGCAAGAGGAGGAGATAACGGCGGATGAACTGGCTGACAAACTGGGTACGATTAATTACGAGATCGTTACCGCGATCTCGCATCGGGTTTCGCGCATTGTGATACAAGCGCAGGATACCTAACATCATTTTCGATTTTTACATAATTACACCATGTCATTTAATCTAAAAAACCGCAACTTTCTCACCCTGTTGGATTTTACGCCTGGGGAGATCCGCTTTCTGCTCGATCTTGCCAGGGAATTGAAGCTGGCCAGGTATGCAGGAACCGAACAGCAACGGCTCAAAGGCAAAAATATTGCTTTGATTTTTGAGAAAGCATCGACACGCACGCGTTGTGCCTTTGAAGTAGCCGCTTACGATCAGGGCGCTAATGTGACTTACCTTGGACCCACCGGCACACAAATCGGCATAAAGGAATCAATGAAAGATACCGCACGTATCCTGGCAAGGATGTACGATGGTATTGAGTACCGCGGTTTTGACCAGACGACAGCCGAAGAGCTGGGACGACATGGTGTCCCTGTATGGAATGGGCTGACTGATGAGTTTCATCCCACCCAGGTGTTGGCGGATCTGCTTACCATGGAGGAATGCTCGAGCAAGCCCCTGAATGAAATCGCCTTTTGCTTCATTGGCGATGGCCACAGTAACATGGCTGACTCGCTACTGATAGGAGCCGCAATTATGGGCATGGATTTCCGGCTGGCGGCACCGAAGACGCGTCAGCCTGAACCGGCGTTGGTTTCAAAGTGTGAGGAACTGGTTAAACAAAGTGGGGGCCGCGTTCTTATTACTGATGATATTGCTCGTGCCGTTGCCAAGGTTGACTTCATCTATACAGACGTATGGGTGTCGATGGGCGAAGTTGAAACGGTCTGGAAAGAGCGCATTAATCTCTTAAAACCCTACCAGGTTAATCAAGTCGTCATGGAGCAGACCCGTAATCCTAATGTGAAATTCATGCACTGTTTGCCGGCTTTTCATGACCGCGAAACGAAAATCGGTGAAGAGATACACCAGAAATTCGGTCTCGATTGCATGGAAGTTACCGATGAGGTATTTGAGTCTGAAGCCTCGATTGTTTTTGAGCAGGCAGAAAACCGTATGCATACCATCAAGGCCATTATGGTTGCAACGTTAAGTGATGAACAATGAGAATAGTGGTCGCGTTAGGCGGGAATGCACTGCTTCGCAACGACGAAGCTCTGACTGCGGAGAACCAGCGTCAGAACATCAAGATCGCCGCCGAAGCGCTGGCACCGATTGCTCGCGAACATGAGCTGATTATTTCCCATGGTAACGGGCCACAGGTCGGTTTGCTCGCGCTGCAAGGGGCGGCCTATAAGACGAACGAGGCCTATCCCCTGGATATCCTGGATGCCGAAACGGAAGGCATGATTGGTTACCTCATTGAACAGGAACTTATCAATGTGCTTCCTGCTGACCGGCCTTGTGCTACATTGCTTACCCAGATCGAAGTGGATCCGAAAGATCCCGCTTTTTTTCAGCCGACCAAACCTATCGGACCGGTCTACGAAGAAACCGAGGCTAATAAATTAGCGCGGGAACGCGGCTGGAGCATGGCGCAGGACGGGAAACACTTCCGTCGTGTTGTTGCCTCACCTCGACCGCAACGTATATTTGAACTGGGCGTTATCGAACTGCTTGTTAACCATGGGGTGGTCGTTATCTGTACAGGTGGAGGAGGTATTCCCATCGTGCAGCGTGAAGACGGCAGTTTAATTGGTGTTGAGGCGGTGATTGATAAAGATTTGGCCAGCTCGCTGCTGGCGCGGAAATTGAAGGCCGATGCACTTGTGATGTTGACTGATGTGGATGCGGTCTACAAAGCCTGGATGGAACCGGAGGCATGTGCTATTCATCGTATATCGCCCCAGGCAATAAGGCAGTTTACTTTTGCGCCGGGATCGATGGCACCTAAGGTAGAGGCTGCCTGCGAATTTGTAGAGCAGACCGGTGGTATTGCGGGCATAGGACAGCTCAAGGACGCAGCAAAGATCTTGACTGGCGAAGCGGGTACCATGATCGCACCGGATATGACCGGGATCAGGTGAAGGGACTAATAAGCGGGTTAAAGCAGATTTTTTTCTTTCAGAAACGTCTCAACAAGACCGCCCAGTCCTGGTGTCCCTGCTTCCGCAAATTCATAACGGACGCGGACGACGGGCTTGTTGATTTCAATCAGCGCAGTAAGGTCGCATGGTGTCGCCGAGACGACCACATCGGCATCGGCAGCATTAATGGTCTCGCTCAATGCCTGAAGTTGGGTGTGGTGGTAGCCTACGGCAGGTAAAACTGTCCCGATGTGTCGATATTTACTATAGACCTGTGCAATCTCATCTACCGCGAAATTGCGGGGATCGATGATCTCTGCTGCCTGGGCCTGGGTGGCAGCGACGAATCCGGCACCATATGGCATGTCTCCGTGAGTAATCGTGGGACCATCTTCCACAACGAGCACCCGTTTACCACGTACCAATTCAGGGTCATCCAGTTGTACCGGTGAAGCGCCGCGAACAATCGGTGCATCAGGGTTAATCCCGTGGGCAATATCGGTAACACTCTGAATGTCCGCATCCGATGCCGAGTTCACTTTAGCGATCAGGATGATGTCAGCCATGCGGAGTACAGCTTCGCCTGGATGATGAGTGGTTTCGTTGTTTGGCCTGAGAGGATCTATCAATACAATGTGTAAATCGGGACGAACGAAGGAGAAATCGTTATTACCTCCATCCCATAAAATGATGTCGGCTTCCGCTTCTGCACGTGCAACGATCTCAGCGTAATCGATGCCTGCGTACACGATATTACCGAGTGCTAGATGGGGTTCGTATTCTTCACGCTCCTCGATAGTGCAATTGGCATCGTCAAGATCATTGCCGGAAGAGAATCGCTGAAAAGATTGGTGCTGGAGCTCCCCATACGGCATTGGATGGCGAATCACTGCAACTGTCAAGCCATGCGCTTTCAGGAGTTTTGACAGCCATCGGCTTGTTTGTGATTTGCCACAACCGGTGCGCACCGCGCAACAAGCAATAACTGGGACCCTCGCTTGCAGCATTGTCCGTTCCGGTCCCAATAATATGAAGTCGGCTCCGCTGGCCAGGGCGATGGATGCTTTGTGCATAACGCGATCATGGGTAACATCACTGTAGGCAAAAACGACCTGATCGATATTCTGGTCCTCGCACAGCGCTTCAAACTTTGTCTCTTCAACAATCGGAATGCCTTCTGGGTAATACTTGCCAGCTAACTCAGGGGGGTACAAACGCCCGGCTATCTCCGGTATTTGAGTTGCAGTAAAGGCGATAACTTCACTGGATGGATCGTCGCGATATGCCATATTGAAATTATGAAAATCACGCCCGGCCGCACCCATTATGACAATGCGTGTTCGCTCTTGTTTTTTCGGCATATGCGCTTCCTGTCAATCATTATGGACAGACAACATAGTTCATAAGTATGCCAGAATTGCAGTGACTGAGCATAGCGGCAACATCACAACTTACTTCGACATTTCGGCAACATGTCCAAATCGAACTTATATACAAAGGGATCGCCTATTAGCCGACACCTTATAAATTGATAACTCCGACCCTTTTATCCTGATCTTAGCGGCCTGCCAGGATTATGAAGATATTGGGCTGGTTGATATAAAAAAAATTCAGTAATGTGACGCTATAGGTATAATTTGTTTTTGTCTACATATGGTACTTCGAATTAATATCGAAATTACTTACTGTTTTCCCAGGCTATCGCCAAAGTTGGGAAAGACTATCGCGTTTGCCTGACTGTTCTGGAGATGGACGAAAAAACCGAAACGCTACAGCTTGAGGTCGAAGGAGGTTCAATAGATTTTGAAGCTATTGAATCGGCTATAGCCAGCATGGGCGGATCGCTTCATAGTATTGACCAGGTAGAAGTTCTAAACGAATCAGATGATGGTTAACTTGTCGTGAATTTGTTTGCTCAGACAAAACTTCTGCTTAAT
>JAASSE010000123.1 GCA_021768055.1 Gammaproteobacteria bacterium
CCATGATGGTGGCCCAGGTGTGCGAGCTGGCGCCTGGTGATTTTATACACACGTTCGGCGATGCACATTTGTACCTGAACCATCTTGAGCAGGCCGATGAACAGTTGTCGCGCAAGCCGTTCCCCCTGCCGGTGATGAAGATCAACCCGGAGGTGACATCTATCTTCGATTTCAAGTACGAGGATTTCGAGCTGGTAGGTTATGAGGCGCATCCGCATATTAAAGCTTCGGTGGCCGTATAAATAAGGATGATTGTTTCCATCATTGCGGCAATGGACCGCAACCGCCTGATCGGCAACAAAAATCAGCTTCCCTGGCATTTACCGGCAGACCTGGCGCATTTCAAGAAAGTTACAATGGGCAAGCCGGTGATCATGGGCCGTAAGACCTATGAGTCCATCGGGCGACCCTTGCCCGGCCGCACCAATATCGTGTTAACACGGGATCCGAGTTTCCAGGCTGACGGTGTCATCACCACTGATTCACTGGCTGCGGCGATCGAGCTTGCTGGAGATGCGGACGAAGTCATGATTATCGGTGGCGGTTCGATTTACGAACTGGCATTACCCATTGCCGACCGGCTGTACCTGACCTATGTTGAAAACAGCTTTGATGGCGATGCCTGGTTTCCCGAGTTTGACCATTCGCAGTGGCAGCTTGTTGATGAGCAGGTGCACCAGGCAGATGAGCGAAATAGTAGTGATTATCGTTTCGTGACCATACAACGAAAATAATTACATTTGATTGAACTATTCCAGACTGACCCGGTCATATTATCTGAATCATTTATCCTCAGATTCATATCTTGAAGGCCGGCAATAGACTCCATTGCCGGCCTTTTTTATGCACTGGATACTTTTTTCCTGGCGGCGGCAGGGGGCTTGGGTTTCTGCGCTTCCGGGCAGTTGACCTGGAAGGTCTCAAACGGCTGTCGATCAATGCGCATGGCCGTGAGTTTTCCGCCCCACAGGCAGCCGGTATCCAGGGGATAGACATTGTGATATTCCCGCTCGGGATTCAGCGCCAGCGTTGACCAGTGACCAAACAGGATATGAGCATCCTTACTACGACGGTTTTTTAATTCGAACCAGGGGATCAGTCCTTCAGGCTGGGTGCCGGGCGCGCCTTTCGGGTTCATGCTGGAACGGCCGTTCTCGTCACAGTAACGCAAGCGGGTAAGTATGTTGGTGATGTAGCGCAAGCGCGGCCAGCTGTACAGCTTCTCCGACCACTTGCGTGGCTTGTCACCGTACATGTGCTGGTAAAAGGCAATATGTTTATTGCTGCGCAGTATGGACTCGACTTCATGGGCGAGTGACTGTGCCTTTTCAATGCTCCAGTCGGGGTGTATGCCGGCGTGGACCATGACAAGCCCCAGGTCATTATCAACGTGAATTAGCGGCCGGTTACGCAACCATTCAATCAGTTCATCATGGTCCGGTGCGCTCAATAGTTCATCCAGTGTGTCTTTTCTGCCAGGTTTGCGATGGTCATAAGCGGTGGCAAGCAGGTGCAGGTCATGGTTGCCAAGCACAACCACAGCGTTGTCACCAAGGTCACGAATGAAGCGGAGGGTTTGCAGTGATTTGGGCCCACGGTTAACCAGGTCACCCGTGAACCACAGCTGGTCAGAATCCTGTTTGTAATTGATTGTATCCAGGAGTTGAATTAGTTCGTCATAACATCCCTGGACATCACCAATGGCATAGATCGCCATATTAACCATTCCTGTTTGTCAGGATCGATTGTCCAACTCTATCAGTCTTAAGCGGACAGCTTCAAGTGCTGGTTAATTCAGATAAGACGAAAAAAACGAGAGTATATTCTTAACAATATTTCAGTGTGAAATGCTAGTGAAGCATTTGCGGAACTGTCAGGCTGAAGGACGGAATCTCGGCATCGAAGTTCACACCGTCATCTGCAAGCATTTGATAACTCCCATGCATGGTGCCGATGGGTGTTTTCATCATGGTGCCGGAGGTATAGCGGAAATTCTCACCAGGTTGTATATGAGGAGTTTCACCAACAACGCCTTCACCGATAACTTCCTGGGTCTCGCCGTCCCCGTCAGTGATGATCCAGTGGCGTGCCAGCAGTTTGGCAGGAATACTGCCATTGTTTTTGATAGTGACCGTGTAGGCAAAGACGAAATGATGATTGCTGGGATCAGACTGCTCTGCCAGATAAGCGGGCTTTACATCAACGCTAACATCGTAGGGTTTGACAGACATAATCATATTCCTCCGGCAGAAATATATTATATCATTCGCACGCAAAAATATTGTATGCGGACGACAGGCGGTAATCAAGAGCCGCTGTTTAGTTGCCTGAAAAGTTTAATGTAATCAGACACATCAAGTTCCTGCGGGCGTTTGGCGGGGTCGATCCCTGCTTGCTCAATTTGCTTTGAATCGCATAAATTTTTCAGGGTATTTTTCAGTGTTTTGCGGCGTTGTGAGAAGGCCTGTTTAACAAGGGATTCAAATGGAGCGCGTTCATCTGTGTTTATCTCCATATGCTGTCTTGGCAGTAAACGGATCACAGCAGATTGGACCTTTGGAGCAGGCCTGAAACATTCAGCGGGAACAGTAAACAGTGGGCTTACATCGAAGTGAAGCTGCATCATCACGGACAGTCGTCCGTAATCATGTGTTCCGGTTTTTGCGGCTATACGTTCAACCACTTCCTTTTGCAGCATGAAGTGCATGTCTTTAATAACATCACGATGATTCACTAGATGGAACAGTACTGCAGTAGAGATGTTATACGGCAGGTTGCCAATGATACGTAAAGGTGCCTGATCAGAAAGCGACTGTTTGAACCGGGTAAAATCGAAGTCGAGTACATCGATATTATGTATTGTCAGGCGTTCATGGTGTGGAAGCCTGTTAAGTACAGGAATTACATCACGATCAAGTTCTATTACATGCAGGTGCTGTTGTGTTTCAAGCAGGGGTTTCGTTAATGCACCCAGACCCGGACCTATTTCGACGATATGATCATCAGGTTGTGGATTTATGCTCAGCAGTATTTTGCTGATGATATTAGCGTCAACAAGAAAATTTTGTCCAAAGCGTTTTTTGGCACGATGTTGCATGTATTGTTTTATTTATTCTGCCGGTTTCAAACTGGCATCAACATACTCGACATAAGCTTCATCACGTATACGACGTAACCACAGGCGCAGTTCTTCATCTATTTTACGTTTTATGATTGCCTGCCGGACCTTGGCTTCCAGTAATTGTGTCGCCATATCGTGTTCACGCCTTTCAAGAACCTGCAGGATATGCCAGCCAAACTGACTTTTGAAAGGCTCGGAGAGCTGCCCAATTTCTAATGAATTCATTACGCGTTCGAATGCAGGCACAAACATGCCCGGGTTGGCCCAGCCCAGGTCGCCGCCTTTATCTTTCGAGCCCGGGTCAGCCGAATACTCAGCAGCAAGCTCTGCAAAATCCGCGCCTTGTTCCAGTTGCGTCCTCAGTTTCTGCAAGGTCTCACGTGCTTCATCATTGGTAGTATCCGCATCGGTTTTAATCAATATATGTCTAGCATGCGTTTGTGTGACCATCTCGGTTTTCTTGTCGGAGCCGGCCAGCTTTAATATATGAAAACCGCTGGCGCTTTTTACTGGTTTGCTGATGTCGCCAACAGATAGTTCTGCAATAGCCTTGAGGAACATCTCGGGTAATTCATTGGCCTTGCGGACACCAAGATCACCGCCATTCAATGCATTACTGCCATCGGATACACGGATTGCCAGTTCTTTGAAGTTTTCACCCTGTTGTAACTGCTCGTATACATCATCAGCTTCTTTACCTGCCTTCTGTATATCGTCAGGTGTCGCGTTTTCTGGGATCGCAATCATAATATGCAACAAGTGGTACTCAGTGGCGCCGGTATCACTTTTTGCGTTACTTTCAATAAATTGCCTGACTTCCTGATCGGTTACCGTGACCTTGTCAGCAACCATCCGTTTCTGAACCTGCTGAATGATGAGTTCATTGCGCGACTGCTGACGAAAATCAGCAAAATCGATACCTTCTTTCTGCAAGGTGGAGCGCAGCTCGTTCAGTGTCATATTGTTCTGCTTTGCCATTGCATCAATCATTCGATTCAGGCTGATGTCATCAATTTGAATTCCGAGCAGGGCGGCCTGTTGTAGTTGCACCTTGTCGCGAATCATGCGCTCTAACACCTGGCGTTTCAGCCCTTCCATATCAGATACGGCGCCACTGCTGAGTCGTATCTGGTTTTTATAATATTGAATGCGCTCTTCCAGCTCCATTCTGGTAATGACATCATCATTGACTACCACGGCAACACTGTCTAATGGTTGCAGTGCAATAGCGCTTGTATTCATTAAAAGTATTGCCAGGCATGCAAGTAAATACCGTGCCAGTAAATGAAATGAGACATGCATAAAAATATTTCCTGCCTAAAAGTCTTCGTTAAATCCCAGAATGGACCGTTTTAATATGTCTACAGCGCTGTCGCCGGAAACACTGCCCAGACCCTTGAATACCAGCTGGAACAAAATGGCATTATCGTATTCCTCGGAGATGCTGCTCGAGTTTACCAGGTGACGTTGCAGCGCCACGATCATCGACCAGCAGCAGCTGTCGTAGGACAGCCCGGCTATGATTTCCAGGTCCCGGCTCTGTTCCAGTGAATAATTCCAGCGCCCCAGTGTCGTCAAATTGTTGCTGATAGGTGCGACAAATGAAAAGTCTGTTTGTTCAAGTGCTTCGGGACTTGTTGGGCTCTGGCGCCGCTTACTGTAGCCAAGATTAAATATCCTGTCACCACCGGCCCGGTAATGGACAGAGGCGTTGTGCTTCGAGCTATGTTTCTGTTCGGTGTCCCATTGTAGGCCCGCCTGTGCACTCCAGTTACCCAGGTTGCCGCTGATTTCGCCGATGATGTCCGATGAGCTGGTTGTTTCCGGGGTGCCGGAGAGCGTTATTTTGCGGTCTTCGAAATAATAAATCTGCCCAATACTGGCACGCATATATTCCTTGCCACTGGCTGGATCGATGATGCGGGAACGCAAGGCC
>JAASSE010000124.1 GCA_021768055.1 Gammaproteobacteria bacterium
ATAACCGCCCGAAGCATCGTTAACCTGTGTTATGTTGTATTTGAATATGAAATCCAGTGTTGGGGTTAGTTCAGTATCGAAATCAGTAGTAATATTTAATGATGGTGTATCCTCATCGATGTCCTGTCCGGGCTCAACACTAACAAAACGGGTTGTCTGTATACCCGGGCCTATAGTGACATCCAGGTTGGTTTTGCTGGTATCGATAAACGCATAACCCAGGGCAACGCCGAGAGAAAGCTTTCTGTCGATGTTTTGAAAAGGATCGCGGAAATATTCACCAAACAATGGTCGATAGAAAAAGTGGCGTGTTTTGTAAATATCCCAGCTGCCAGACAGGCGATGATTATTAGTTGTTTCTGTGCTTCGCACTATAGATTGGTTGCCGATGTAGTCAAAAATCATGCGCGAGCGTGATGTGCGGCGTTTAACGTTGGCCTTGGCCGTGTAATCAACCTGGTCGTTGTTACCTTTGGCAACATCCAGACCTAGGGTGATCTTTGCTGACCAGAAATTACTTTCTTTCGGCTCACCGGTAATGAGCGATACCAGTCGCGCACGCGGGTATGCTTTTGTAATGTCACCATTAGTAATA
Source organism: Gammaproteobacteria bacterium (assembly GCA_021768055.1). Lineage (GTDB taxonomy): Bacteria > Pseudomonadota > Gammaproteobacteria > SZUA-229 > SZUA-229 > JABDQW01. The sequence goes on from JAASSE010000124.1 coordinate 596, forward strand.
ATGACTTCTGTGCGGTTAATCTCTATGTAACCGTATACCGTGCCGGTGTATTCGATATAGACGCTGCCGGGAATATGGGTTTCAAGATAGATGACGTCTTCCCAGTCGATTTGCAGCAGATCGAGCTCGTCGCTGTCGAATTCAAGGCTGTCATTGTACAGGCCCTTGATTTCACCCTTGAGCCACTCCCCGGATTTCAGCTGTATCCAGTCAAAATCGATCACGGAGGGTTTGGATGATTCCCAGGTAAAAACACTCTCTGTGTAATCGAGCGCATTATCCTTTCCTGTAGCAGGTGGATCTGCAGCAAAAGCGTATAACGTGCTTGCCAACAGGCAAAAAGCAGCCACAAGCTGATGCCGTTTTAACTGGAACATAATCGAAATTTAGTGATTAAAGCCGCGCTATTCTACAAGATCGTCGAGTTCATTATCCATGTGCAGCTCGGTCAGCTCGGTGAAGCCGCCGATCCATTTGTCGTCAATGGCAATCTGCGGCACCGTGCGCGCGCCGTTGGTAATTTTAGTGAACTCGCGCCGTGTGGTCATATCGGTATCGACGCGGACCTCATCGTATGGAATGCCCCATTTGGTAAGCAAGGCCTTGGTTTTTTCGCAGATCGGACAGATGCCGGTGCTGAATACTTTCACTCTTGCCATGTTAGTTACTTATGGCTCCATTCATAAAGGATTGTTTATAAAAGAATTCTATTGTGTGAAAATGTGTCGCATTTACTGTTGGGTAATTTTACATGAGTTTCAAGGTGACTGTTCCGGCCACGGGCCATGAATTTGACATTGAACCAGGCGAGACGGTGCTCGAGGCCGCACTACGCCAGGGCGTCGGCCTGCCCTATGGTTGTCGTGACGGTGCCTGTGGAAAATGTGCCGGTGAAGTGGTGAACGGCGATACCCACTATGCCGGGGAGCTGCGCAGCCTGGCGCTGGATCAGCAGCAGCAAGGCAAAGTTTTGTTTTGCCAGGCCTGTGCCGACAGCGATCTTGAAATCGTTGTGCGCGAAATCCTCAACAACCAGGACATCGAGGTGAAAACCCTGCCGTGCAGGGTTGAGAGCATAGAGCAGCTGACGCACGACATCATGAAGCTGGAATTGAAACTGCCGGAAACCGAGCGCCTGCAGTATCTCGCCGGCCAGTACCTCGAGTTTTTGCTGGAAGACGGTAAGCGCCGCGCCTTCTCCATAGCCAATGCGCCGCACGATGATGCATTAATCGAATTGCACATACGCCATGTACCGCATGGCAAGTTTGGTGATTATGTGTTCGACGGGCTCAAGACCAGGGAATTGCTGCGCATTCAGGGGCCGCTGGGTAGTTATTACCTGCGCGAAGAATCCGAACGGCCGATCATCCTGATGGGTGGCGGCACCGGCTTTGCGCCTTTAAAAGGCATGCTCGAGCACGCGTTTTATATTCATTTTGACAGACCGATTCATCTTTTCTGTGGTGTGCGTGCACGCCGAGACCTGTACATGGATGAGATGGTCAAGGGCTGGCTCGAGCAGCATCCCAATCTTAAATACACACCGGTATTATCCGAGCCATGGGAAGAGGATAACTGGCAGGGTAAAACCGGTTTTGTCCACGAGGCCATTGTTGAACAGTATCCGGACCTGTCCGGTTACGATGTTTACATGAGCGGACCACCACCGATGATCAAGGCCGGCATGGATGCGTTTTACCAGCATGGCTTGCCGGAGACGCAGATCTATTCCGACTCGTTTGAGTATTCCGATGATGCGCTGCGTGCAATGGGGATTAAAAAACCGCAGGTTTGAATTAAATGACTTTCAAATCGGGTTTGCTTACTTCCAGCGAACTCACTTTGCGCTGAAAATCATTTTCCGCTTCCGCCAGCGCTTCTTCACCATAGTCGCCGCATAATATGTGCAGGCCTTGGCGATAATATTCCTGGGCGCGTTGTTTGTCTTCCATGTGTTCTTCCAGTAGTTGCGCGAGTGTTAAATAGGTAACCGGCATTGGATGAACAGAAAGACTGGCTTCAAGATAGCTTTCCGCCTTGCCCCACAGGCTTTTGTTGATGCACATTTTTCCCAGAGCAAGCAGCAGATATTCATTATGCTGATGTTCCTGCAACCAGCCTTCGGCAACGTTGATCTGTTCCTCGTTCGTCATTACATCAAGCCCGGAATAGAGAATGATGGTTGATTCCTGCCAGTTATTGCTTAAATAATTACGCAACACCCGTTCAGCTTCGCCGGTCGCCTTGATGCTGACAAGTTCAGTTGCATAATGCTCGATCACTTCGGGTATGGCCCGAATGTTGCGCGGCACTTCATTCCATAGTTTTGTCAGAGTGTCGGCATCGCCCGGGCGGGCATGGTCACTGATAAGGCCACACCAGGTTTCAATTTCGAGTGACAGATACTTTGCATCACTCATGGCGCTCGTTTTGTGTACCTGCGGCAGCAGTTCCCGCAGGCTGTCCCAGTCAGAAAGTTTGCAGTGTGTCTTTGCCAGCAGCTTTAACACATAGGCATGTTGCGGTGACAGTTCATTCAGGCGGTTCAGTGTGGCGAGCGCCTGCTCGAACTGGTTATGTTCCATTTGCAGTTCTGCCTGTGTAAGGCCAATGGCGATGTCTGCATCCGGTGAGCTTTTATGCGCACGGCGTAAATAATCATCGCGCCGGTCATGTGCGCCCTGGTACTGAGCGGCACGCGCAGCAGCAAGGTAGGTCAACAGCGCATTTTCATTATGGCCGATCTTTTGCAACAGGATTTTTTCGGCCTTGGCAAAGCGACCTTCTGACAGGTCAATCAATCCCTGTTCCAGCGAATGGCGCGCTTTTTCGGCGAGGCGCTTGCTGCGCTTTTTGCCGAACAGGGCAGTAAATTTCTTCAGCAGCTTGAAAGCATATGACAGCAGCATTCCCGCGAAGATGATTCCCAGGATGCCGAGACCCAGAATCAACAGGCTGGTTTCATACTGGTATTTATCAAAACTGACCTGGATCGACCCCGGATCATTCTTGAAATACATGGCAAAGCCAGCCGCGATCACAGCGGCTGAAAACAGCACGAAAATTAGTCGTTTCATGGTTTTTGGCTCATTTGTGACACGGCGTATTCTAAAGCATTCAACATGGCTTCGTCTGTAGCGTTGTCAGCCACGGTGATGTGGCTAAAACCCAGGTTTTGTGCCAGTTTCCGGCCCCGTTCACCTGGGACCACCAGCGGCAGCGTGAGCAGCTTGTCCTGCGCACTGATGTCGTACAGGTTTTGCAGGCCTTCGTTGCTGCTGACAGTGACGATATCGACGCGGTCCAGGATGGCATTGATCTTGCCTGGTTCTGTCGGCGGGGAGCGATGATACATATCAGCATAATCAACCCGGGCGCCGCGCGTACGCAGTGTTTGTGCGAGCAGTTCACGACCACCTTCGCCGCGGAAGATCACGATGTTTTTATCTGCGATGCATTCCGGGCTCAAGGCCTCATGTGCCAGCAGTGCCTCGCTGTCGTGGCCGTCGGAAACGATGCTGACCGTGACGCCGTGCTGGGCCAGGATTTCCTGTGTGCGGCTGCCGATGGCTGCGATGTCGAGTCCGACCGGCAGCGCGCCCAGGTATGCCATGGTGCGCTCGACTGCGGTCGGGCTGATAAAGATGGCCAGGTCGTAGCTATCGATGTTGTCGCGGGCCTGTTCGCGGCTGTGTGTGTCCTGCGGTTCCGAGATTTCGATCGCGGCGAACGCCAGCGCGGTACCGCCTGCCTGTTCGATCAGTCGGCACAGCCCGGCAGCGCGTTGCTGCGGACGCGTCACCAGAACTGTCGTGTTGTTGAGGGGTGTGTTGCTCAGAAATGTACCTTTAGGGCTGCTGAGTTTGCAGATTGTCTGTAATCTTCACTGGGGGTATTCTATTTCAAAGACAAAGCCGACTATAGTCAGGAATATGAGAAGTTTGCAAACATCCGTACTGGCCTGTTCCCTGCTGTTCAGCGCGACCGCAGCAGCGATCGACTATACGTACGAATACGAGGAAGAAAAGCCCGAGATGGCGCCGATACCCCAGTTGCGCAGCTTTGAGGACGTCGCCAGAACAGCCCGCTCTGAAGGTACGCCCATCCTGGTCGAGTTCAGTACGCCATGGTGCGGTTATTGCGAAGCACTCGAAGAACAGGTGCTGAAACCGCTGATTGTCAGCGGCAAGTACGAGGGTGACATTATTATTAAAAAAGTCGAAATCGACGGCTACAGCGACATCCGCGATTTCGATGGCAGGGAATACAATTCTACGCAGATCAGCCAGCGGTATGGCGTCGACTTCTATCCGACGCTGGTGTTCTTCGATGCCAGGGGCAGTGAAATCAGCGAGCGTATCATTGGCATCACGGTAATGGACTATGTCAGCGATTACCTCGACAAGGCCATCGAGCAGGCCATAAAAACAAACAAAGCGCTGTAA
>JAASSE010000125.1 GCA_021768055.1 Gammaproteobacteria bacterium
ACCCAGGTCATGACCATCCACCGGACCGAAATAATTAAATCCCAGTTCCTCGAACAGCGTACCCGGTGCCACCATGCCTTTCACGTGTTCTTCGGTACGGCGTACCAGTTCGCGCATGCCAGGCAGGTGGTCCAGCACTCTTTTGCTGCCTTCGCGCACGTTTGAATACAGCTGGCCGGAGAGCAGTCGGGTCAGGTGATTCGACAGCCCACCAACATTGGGTGAAATCGACATGTCATTATCGTTGAGGATGACCAGCAGGTCGGCGTCACTGTCACCGGCGTCATTCAGGGCTTCAAAAGCCATACCACCAGTGAGCGCACCGTCACCGATCACGGCCACACATTTTCGCTGCAGGCCGGACTGCTGCGCTGCAATGCTCATACCCAGCGCTGCGCTGATCGAGGTGCTCGAATGACCGGTACCGAATGCATCAAATTCGCTTTCACTGCGTTTCGGGAAACCGGAGATGCCGTCTTTCTTGCGCAGCGTCGACATGCGTTCGCGCCGGCCGGTGAGAATTTTATGTGGGTAGGTTTGATGGCCAACATCCCACACCAGTCGGTCATAGGGTGTATTGAAGGTGTAATGCAATGCAATGGTCAGCTCGACGGTGCCAAGTCCGGCGGATAAATGACCGCCGGTGTTGGAAACAGACTCCAGCAGGTAGCTGCGCATCTCCCGTGCGAGTTGCGGCAGCTGCGCCCGCGTAAGTCTACGCAAGTCTTCTGGAGACTCGATGGAGTTCAACAGGGTCCAGCGCTGGTCATTGGTTGCGGTCATTAATAGTCACGTTCAACAATGTAGGCGGACAACTGGCGCAGCGTGTCGGCACGCGCATCCAGTGATTCAAGGTGGCCTAGCGCCTGTTCGTGCTGTTCCAGGGCAAGCTTCCTGGAAGCATCCAGTCCCAGAATCGATGGATAGGTAGGTTTTTGCTGTGCCTCATCCGAGCCTTTGGGTTTACCCAGGGTTTCAGTATCACCGACTACGTCAAGGATGTCATCCTGGATCTGGAATGACAGGCCGATACAGTCCGCGTACTTGCCCAGCAGTTCCAGCTCCTCGTCAGTGGCAGAAGCGCTGCACATGGCGCCGAGTAAAATGCTGGCCCGGATCAGGGCACCGGTTTTGAGACGGTGCATCGCCTCCAGTTCTTCCAGTGTCAATGGCTTGCCAACCGAAGCCAGGTCAATGGCCTGTCCTCCGGCCATGCCATCCGAGCCGCTTGCTGTTGCCAGTAATGTGATCATCTCCAGTTGTCTTTTCCCATCAACTTCCCAGTCGTTGGCGGCCATGATTTCAAATGCATGGGCCTGCAGGGCGTCACCGGCGAGAATCGCGGTGGCTTCATCAAAACGTCGGTGGCAGGTGGGCTGGCCACGACGCAAATCATCGTTGTCCATCGCCGGCAGGTCATCATGAATTAATGAATAGGCGTGGATCATTTCAACCGCGCAGGCCGGTGTATCCAGGTGTTCAATCGCTACACTCATTGCTTCACCGGCAGCGTAGACCATGGCGGGCCGGATGCGCTTGCCGCCACCGCCAATCACGGAATAGCGTATGGCTTCGATGAGGTTGTGCTTGGGCGTTGGCTTGTCAGGAAGACAGGTATCCAGCGCGCGGTTTACACGTTGCTGATAAAGCTCCAGGCGCTGGTTGAAATCTGTGGCAATGGACATGCAGGAGGCATCAAGGCTATTCGTCAGCTTCGAAGTCTTTTTCCAGCAACTTGCCGTTTTTCTCGATCAGTTCCTGCACCTTGAGTTCGGCTTTTTGCAATGCATCCTGGCATTCAGACGTGAGTGCAATACCTTTTTCAAATCGCTTGAGTGATTCCTCAAGACTGAGCTTGCCCTGTTCCATTTCTTCAACCAGCTTTTCCAGCTCGGCGAGGGCTTTTTCGAAGTTGACAGATTTCTTGGCAGGCATTGCGATTCCCGTTATTTATCAAGGGGGATCAGTACGTTATCGGTAAAGTGAATGGCTTGCAACTATTCGAAGGAATTGTCGGCCAGTTCGCTGACGCGCTGTACGGGCGTAATCGTCAGGCCTTCTATGCGTTCATTCTTCTTCGGCATATTGGCGCTTGGAACGATAGCGTGTTTAAAGCCGTGCTTGGCGGCTTCGCGCAATCTTTCCTGGCCGTTGGGAACGGGGCGTATTTCCCCGGCGAGACCGATTTCACCGAAAGTAACCAGGTCGCTCGGCAGAGGTTTGTTGCGAAAGCTCGACAGCGCCGACAGCAGCAGTGCGGTGTCCGCACCGGTCTCGGTTACGCGTACGCCGCCGACGACATTGACGAACACATCCTGGTCGAACAGTGCAATGCCGCCATGACGGTGCATCACGGCCAGCAGCATGGTCAGGCGGTTTGAATCCAGGCCCAGGCAGATCCGCCTCGGGTTAGGGCTGTGGCTTTCATCAACCAGCGCCTGTACTTCTATTAGCAAAGGGCGGCTGCCTTCCCTGATTACCGTGATGATACTGCCGGGTACCGGCTCTGCATGGCGTGAAAGAAAAATCGCCGAAGGATTGCTCACCGGCTTGAGGCCGGCATCGGTCATCGCAAACACACCGAGTTCATTCACCGCGCCGAAGCGGTTTTTCACTGCGCGTATCATGCGGTAACGTTCGCCCGCATCGCCTTCAAAATACAGTACCGTGTCGACCATGTGTTCGAGTACGCGCGGCCCTGCCAGCGTACCTTCCTTGGTGACGTGTCCCACCAGGAACAGTGCAGTGCCAGTATTCTTAGCGAAGCGTACCAGTTGCGCCGCACTCTCACGTACCTGTCCCACGGCACCCGGTGCCGACGACAACGCTTCCGTGTACACGGTCTGGATAGAATCGATCACCATGACGCGCGGCTTCTGTTTCGCCGCAAGGTCAATGATGTTTTCAACACAGGTTGCGGACAGCAGGTTCAGGTTATGGCCTGCAAGCCCCAGTCGTTGCGCGCGCAGGCTGACCTGTTGCAGGGATTCTTCACCGGTGACATACAGGCACGGCAGGCTGTTGGATAATGCCGCCAGGGTCTGGGTCAACAGGGTGGACTTGCCGATACCGGGATCGCCGCCGATCAGGGTCACCGAACCATGCACCAGGCCGCCGCCGAGTACGCGGTCGAGTTCACCGATGCCCGTTGAGGTGCGTGCTTCAGTTTCAAATTGAACCTCGTCAAGCGCCTGTATACGTACATCGCCAGTCAAGCCGCTCGACATTCCCGGGCGATGACCGGTTGCTTGCGGGATACTTTCAATCATCGTGTTCCATTCACCGCAATCGGTGCATTGTCCGGCCCACTTGCTCTGGCTGGATCCACACGATGAGCACACGTATAAAACTTTTGCCTTCGCCATAATTAGTCTGCTTCCGTGGATTCTTCTTCTATGTTTGCTTCCGTGTTCAGTGGCGGCATCAATCGTGCCGTTTGTACAGCGTTATTGTCGGTACGGGTAATTTCAATCGGGTAATTATCAATAAGTATGCTGGTGCCGGCTGTCGGGATCATTTCTAGGTGTTCCAGGATCAGGCCATTGAGCGTTTTGGGGCCATCGGTCGGCAGACTCCATGACAGCGCCCGATTGATTTCGCGTATATGGGTGCCGCCATCGATCAGGTAACTGCCGTCTTCCTGTTCATGGATATCAAGACCGCGTACTGATGAATCAGTGGTGAACTGGCCGACGATTTCTTCAAGAATATCTTCCAGTGTCACCAGACCCAGAATGCTGCCGTATTCATCGACTGCAAGACCCGAGCGCCGGCGGTTCTTCTGGAAATTCAGTAGCTGGCGGGTCAGTGAAGTGCCTTCTGGAATAAAGTATGGTTCACGGATCAATGATTCCAGTGATTCACGCGTGAGTTCATCCTTGGTAAACAGGTTGAGCACCTTGCGCAAGTGCAGCATTCCCACGGTATCATCAATGCTGTCCCTGTAAACGGGTACGCGGGTACGATGGCTGTTGGTGATTTGCTGAACGATATCATTCCAGTCATCGTTAAGATCAATACCGGTAATATCATTACGCGGTACCATAATGTCTTCCACGCTGATTGTTTCAAGGTCAAGAATGCCCAGCAGCATATCTGCGTGTTTGCCGGGTATGAACTGCCTGGCTTCATGAACCACCATGCGCAGTTCATCAGCAGTGAGACTGTCATCGGACGCCTTGATCGCATGTATGCCGAACAGCAGCAGTATCTTGTTGGAGATCAGGTTAATGAACCATACAAACGGATACAGTATTGTCTGCAACGGTGTGTATATAAATGACGCTACATAGGCAAAAAGATCCGGCTTGAGTGCTGCCAGAGTTTTGGGCGTGACCTCGGCGAACACCAGGATAACAAATGTCAGTATGCCGGCTGCAAACGCAATGCCTGCTTCCCCGTAGTAGCGCATTGCAATCAGTGACGATATCGCTGATGCCAGTATGTTGACGAAATTATTGCCGAGCAGAATCAAGCCGAGTAAACGATCAGGACGCTTTAATAATTTACTTGCCAGCCGCGCACCGCGATGTCCTTTTTTTGCCAGTGTTTTCAGGCGATAGCGGTTGAGTGTCATCAAGGCTGTTTCCGAGCCCGAGAAGAAGCCCGAAAGCAGGATCAGAATTATCAGGACAATAAACAGGGTGCCTGTAGAAATGTCGCTCAATTAAGGTCTCGTTTGATTGGCGTGTTTTTTATTTCAATGGACAGAGCCGTCAGCTGTCAAGATGACGTTAGTATGATTTCAAGCACGAACTTGCTGCCGAAATAGGCCAGCATCAGGCTGATAAAACCGCCCAGTGTCCAGCGAATTGCGGTACGGCCACGCCAGCCAACCAGCCAGCGTCCGATCAGCAGGATGGCGAACACCAGCCAGGCGATGATCGACAGCACGGTCTTATGCGCCAGGTGCTGTGCGAACATGTCTTCAAGAAAAACCATGCCACTCGCGAGTGACAGGCTCAGGCAAATAAAGCCGATAATGATGGTGTCGAACAGTAACGACTCCATGGTTTTCAGCGGTGGCAGCAAGCGCAC